>JAOPVM010000082.1 GCA_025966215.1 Klenkia sp. | reverse complement strand
GGCGGCCCAGCCCGGAGCCGCGCAGCTGCCCCGCCAGCCCAGCTCGCTGCTGGTGCTGCCGGCCGAGACGGTCGCCGCGGTGAGCACCGCGATGGGTGCCCTGGGGCTGCCCTACGCCCCGGGCACTTCGGGCCCGGCCTCCTACGACTGCGGGTCGCTGGTGCAGAGCGCCTACGGCGCCGGTGGGATCGCGCTGCCGGCGACCCAGGGCGAGCTGTTCGCCACGACGACGCCGGTGGCCGCGGCCGACGTGCTGCCCGGCGACCTGGTCTTCCTGGGGACGGCGGAGTCCGGGCTGGGCCACGTGGGGATCGCGCTGGACCCGCAGACCATGCTCGCCGCCGACGGACGGGCCGGGGCCGTGGTGGTCCGGTCGGTGCCGGCCGACCAGCTGCTCGGCATCGGCCGGCCCAGCCTGCCGCCCCGGGCGGCGGTCCTCGTGCCGGACACGACGGGCGGTGCACTGCCGGTGGAGTGCGGCAACTCCGTCTACCCGGCCAGCTACGACGGCAGCCGGTCGTGGGGCGGCTACCCCAACGGGCTCATCCCGCCCTCGGCGCTGTGTCCCCTCGGCGTGGCCGGGCACGCGCTGCGCTGCGACGCCGCTGCGGCCTGGCGGGCCCTGTCGGCGGCCTTCGCCGGGCAGTTCGGCAACCCGCTGTGCATCACCGACTCCTACCGCGGCTACGCCGCCCAGGTGACCCTCTACGGCCAGAAGCCGGCACTGGCCGCGGTTCCCGGCACGAGCAACCACGGGTGGGGCCTGGCGGTCGACCTGTGCGGCGGCGTGGAGTCCTACGGGACGGCGCAGTACGCCTGGATGGTGGCCAACGCCGGGCGCTTCGGCTTCGTGCACCCGACCTGGGCCGACCAGGGCAACGGCCGCGAGGAGCCCTGGCACTGGGAGTTCGCGGGCACCTGAGCGGCCGGGTGTGCACCTGCGCACCCGGAAATGTCGGTGGGGGCACCTAGCGTCCGCGGCGACGGACCGACCGGTCCTGCGACCGCTGCCAGGAGGCACCGTGCTCATCGACTGCGACACCTGCACCGTCCGAGGCCAGGGGTGCCACGACTGCGTCGTCACCGTGCTGCTCGGGGCCCCGCCGGGGTGGCGGGGGAGCGACCCGACCGTGGTGCCGCTGACCCGGCGGCCGGCGGTGGGCGACCCCCGCGAGGACCTGGTGGCCGACCTGGGCAGTGCCTGGGTGTCCGGTCCGACCGACACGCCCGGCGGTTCGGGGGCTCCCGGTCTCGGGGTGGTCGTGGAGCTCGACGACGTGGAGCGGCGCGCGGTCCGCGCCTTGGCAGAGGTTGGACTGGTCCCGCCGCTGCGGCATCAACCCCCGACGAGGCGCGAGGTCGGTTGAGGGGCGCCGCGCCGTGCTCTCGCCGGAGTGGGCAGAAGGTGCTGAAGCGCAGCGGCCCGAACTGGCACGTGCTGTGCGACGGGGGTCCGGATCGAGCTCTCCACGGAGGCCCCTGGCGTCGATACGGTGGGGGCGTCCGGTCGGCTGGACGTCGCCCCACCGGGTGACACCGACTGGTCACCGCCGAACTGCCCACCCTGCGGGGCGGGCGGACCGGGGACCCACCGCAGCACTGGGGTGAGTTCTCCGCGGGCGTCACCAGCGGGTGCCGCGTGTGGGGATAGGGCACTGTCTTCCAGCCCGAACCCGTCAGCTAACTCGGTAGGCGGTCGAGGAGGATGAGGAGCACGCGCACACGTGGCGTCCCACCGCACCGCCCGAGGAACCACCCCGTCCTCGACCACCCGTCCGCACACCCCCGCGGCGCTGTTCGTCCCGGCGCTCCCCGACCTGCCGACCGGTCCCCGGCGTACCCGGCTGTCCGGCCGCCTCGGCCGCGGGCTGCTGCTCGGCGCCGCCGCCGGGCTGACCCTCACGGTGCTGCCGGGAACGGCCTACGCGGCACCCGGTGACACCGGCACGGCCACCACCGAGGCCACCACGCCCGAGGCCACCACGCCCGAGCAGGCCACTGCGCTGGTCGCCGAGGCCAACCACCAGCTCGAGGTCGTCACCGAGCAGGTCAACGACGCCCGGGTGCAACTCGCCGACCACCAGGTCGCCGCAGACACCGCCGCCGCGGACGCCGCCGCCGCGCAGACCCAGCTGGCCTCGTTGAGCAGCCAGCTCGACCACGTCGCCCGCAGCGCCTACACGACCAACCCCTCCAGCTTCAGCGCGCTGATGACCAGCAGCTCGCCCGAGGACTTCCTGGCCCAGGTCAGCACCCTGGACGTCATCGCCGGGCACACCAACGACCTGGTCACCGAGGTCGCCGCGGCCAGCCGCACCGCGACCGAGGCGCAGACCGCCGCCGACCAGGCCACCGCCACCGCGCAGCAGGCCCTGGACACGGTCACCGCCCAGCAGGCCGACCTGCAGGAGCAGATCGCGGCCTACCAGGCTCAGTACGCGGCGCTGACCGCCACGCAGCAGCAGGTCGTCGTCGCCGCGCACAGCGGCCCCGAGGTGCAGGCGCCGGCGACCGTCGTCGCCGACGGCGCCGCGGCGCAGACGATCGTGGACACCGCGATGGCCCAGCGCGGCGACCCCTACGTGTGGGGTGCCGGCGGGCCGAACAGCTTCGACTGCTCGGGGCTGACGTCCTACGCCTACGCGGCCGCGGGGATCTCGCTGCCGCACTCCAGTGCAGCCCAGGCGCGGATGGGCAGCCCGGTCCCCCGGGGGGACCTGCAGCCCGGCGACCTCGTGTACTTCTACAGCCCGGTCAGCCACATCGGCATCTACATCGGCAACGGGACGATGGTCCACGCCCCGACGTCGGGTGACGTGGTGAAGGTCGGCAGCGTCGACATGTCCGGCTACGCGGGGGCCCGCCGGCTGGTCTGAGACGACGGCACGGGCGGGGGCGCACAGCCGGGCTTCCTAGGATCACCGCCGTGGGTCCCCGTCGTCGTGCCCTGCTCACCGCTGCCGCCCTCGGCGTCGCCCTGGTGGTCGTGCTGTGGCTGCGGATCCCGTGGGCACCCGCGCCGGAGGTCACCGACCCCACCGGTGGGCTGTCCGCCGGCCAGCTGTCGCGGGCCGACGCGTTCGTCGGCGCGCTGCGGCCGGCGTCGCTGGCCAACCTGGCGGTCGGCCTGCTGGTCACCGGCGTCCTGGGGCTGACCCCGCTGGGCGCCCGGCTGGTCGCCGCCGTGGCGCGCCCGCTGGGCGGCGGCTGGTCCTGGCGGGTGCTGCTGGGCACCGCGGCGCTGACCGTGGCCGGCCGGCTCGTCTCCCTCCCGCTGTCGGCCTACGGCGAGGTGGTCCGGCACCGGTACGGCCTGTCCACCCGCAGCTGGCCGCTGTGGGCCCGTGACGTCGCGGTGGACACCGGGATCACCGCGGGGCTCACCGCGCTCGGGATGGTGCTGCTGGTCGCGCTGGCCCGCCGGGCCCCGCGCACCTGGTGGGCGTGGGCCGGGGCGGGGGCCGCGGGGCTCGTGGTCGCCGGGTCGTTCCTCTACCCCGTGGTCGTCGAGCCGGCGTTCAACTCCTTCACCCCGCTGCCGGCCTCCCAGCTGCGCACCGACCTGCTCGAGCTGGCCGAGGCGTCCGGTTCCCCGGTGCAGGACGTGCTGGTCGCCGATGCCAGCCGGCGCACCACCGCGCTCAACGCCTACGTCTCCGGGTTCGGCTCGACGCGTCGGATCGTCGTCTACGACACCCTGCTCGCCGACCTGCCCGACGCCGAGATCGAGTCCATCGCCGCGCACGAGCTCGGGCACGTGGCCACCGACGACGTGCTCACCGGCACCCTGGTCGGCGCCCTGGGTGCCGGCGCCGGGGTGGCGCTGCTGGGCTGGCTGCTCGGTTCGGCCCCGCTGCTGCGCCGGGCCGGGGCCGACGGCCCGGGCGACCCCCGGGTGGTGCCGCTGGTGTTGTTCCTCGTGGCGGCCGCGACCCTGCTGTCGACGCCGGTGCAGAACGGGGTGTCCCGCCAGCTGGAGGCCCGCGCCGACCAGCACGCCCTGGACCTGACCGACGAGCCGGCGGCCTTCGAGGACGTGATGCGCCGCCTGGCGGTCGCCAACCTCAACCAGCCCGACCCGCCGGTGGCCTGGCAGTGGTTCTTCGGCTCGCACCCCACCACCGCCCAGCGGGTGGCGGCAGCGGAGGACCGGCGCCCGTGACCCGGGTGCTGGTCGTCACCAACGACTTCCCGCCCCGGCAGGGCGGCATCCAGACCTTCGTGGCCGCGCTGCTGGACCGGCTGCCGGCCGAGGACCTGGTGGTGCTGGCCTCCACGTCACCGGGGGCCGCCGAGCACGACGAGACGCTGCCCTACCGGGTGGTCCGGCTGCCCACGTCCGTGCTGCTGCCCACCCGCGGCGCGGCCCGGGCGGCACAGCACCTGGCCCGGGAACACCGGGCCGACACCGTGGTCTTCGGGGCCGCCGCTCCGCTGGGCCTGCTCGCCCCGGGGCTGCGCCGGGCCGGGGTGCGCCGGCTGGTCGGGATCACCCACGGGCACGAGACCGGCTGGGTGGCGCTGCCCGGCGCCCGTCAGCTGCTGCAGCGGATCGCGAGCGGCTTGGACGTGCTGACCTTCATCTCGCAGTACACCCACGACCGGCTCGCCCCCGCCGTCGGTGCCCGGACGACGATGACCCAGCTGTCCCCGGGGGTCGACGTCGAGGTGTTCCACCCCGGGGTGGAGGGCGCCGGGGTGCGGGCCGAGCACGGGCTCGGGGATGCGCCGGTGGTCGTCTGCGTGTCCCGGCTGGTGCCCCGCAAGGGGCAGGACGTGCTGGTCGAGGGCTGGCCGCAGGTGCTCGCCCGACACCCCCGAGCCCGGCTCCTGCTCGTCGGGGGCGGACCGTCGGAGGGGCGGTTGCGCCGGGCGGTGGCCGACGCCGGGCTGGGTGACTCCGTCGTCCTCACCGGGGGCGTGCCGGCGGCCCGGCTGCCGGCGTACTACGCGGCCGGGGACGTGTTCGCGATGCCCTGCCGCACCCGCCGCGGCGGGCTGGACGTCGAGGGTCTGGGGATGGTCTTCCTCGAGGCCGCCGCGTGCGGGCTGCCGGTGGTGGCCGGCACCTCGGGGGGAGCGCCCGAGGCGGTGCAGGACGGTGTCACCGGCCGGGTCGTGGACCCGCGGTCCCCGTCCGCAGTGGCCGCGGCGGTCGCCGATCTCCTCGACGACCCGGCCCGGGCCCGCGCCATGGGGGGCGCGGGCCGGGCCTGGGTCGAGCAGCGCTGGTCCTGGACGACGATCGCCCGGGACCTCACGCGGCTGCTGGCGGCTCAGCCCCGGGCGTAGAGCCCTTCCACCTCGTCGGCGTACTCCTTCAGCACCACGTTCCGCTTGAGCTTCAGGCTCGGGGTGAGCGTCCCGTTGGTCTCGGTGAAGTCGATGTCCAGCACCCGGAACTTGCGGATGCTCTCCGCGTGCGAGACGGCCTTGTTGGCCTCGGCCACGGCCTCGTCCAGGGCGGCGAGCACGTCGGCGTCGTCACGGAGCTGGGCCACGGTGAGCGAGGCGTCCTTGCCGCGGGACCTCAGCCAGCCGGGCAGGGCCTCCTCGTCGAGGGTGACCAGGGCGGCGATGAAGGGCTTCTGGTCGCCGACCACGATGCACTGGCTGACCAGCGGGTGG
>JAOPVM010000015.1 GCA_025966215.1 Klenkia sp. | reverse complement strand
ACGGGCGTCCCGGGCCTTGCTCTCCCGGACCTAGACCGACACGTCGAACGGGGTGACCACGAAGCCCCACTTCTCGCGGAGCTTGCGCTCCAGGAAGCGGCGGTAGCCGGCCTCGAGGAAGCCGGTGGAGAACACCACGAACCGCGGCGGGCGGACGTCGGCCTGCGTGACGTACTTGATCTTGGGGACCTTGCCGCCGCGCGGGGGCGGCGGGGTCTCCTGGACCAGGGCGCGGATGAAGTTGTTCAGCTCGGCGGTGGGGATGCGGTACTCCCACGAGGCCAGCGCGTCGCGCAGGTGGTCGGCGAGCTTGTTCACCCCGCGGCCCTTGAGCGCGGAGATGTTCACCCGGTGCGCCCACTTGACCCGGGAGAGGTCGCGCTCGATCTCCTTCTCCAGCTGGGCGTGGCGGTCCTCGTCGAGGGTGTCCCTCTTGTTGATCGCGATGACCAGGGCGCGGCCGGACTCGATGACCTGGGTGATCACCCGCTGGTCCTGCTCGCTGATCACCTCGTCGGCGGCCAGCAGCACGATGGCGACCTCGGAGGCCTCGATGGCGGCCTCGGTGCGCAGGCTGGCGTAGTACTCGGTGCCGCTGGCCGTCCCCACCTTGCGGCGCAGACCCGCGGTGTCGACGAACCGCCACGGCTCCCCGCCCAGGGTGACCAGGGAGTCGACCGGGTCGACGGTGGTGCCGGCGACGGAGTCCACGACGGAGCGCTCGGACTTCGACAGCCGGTTGATCAGGCTGGACTTGCCCACGTTGGGCCGCCCGACCAGGGCCACCCGGCGCGGGCCGCCCTCCTCGAGGGACTCCCGGGGGGCCTCGGGCATCGCGTCGAGCACCAGGTCGAGCAGGTCGCCGGCGCCGCGGCCGTGCAGCGCGCTGACGCTGAACGGCTCACCGAGACCCAGCGACCACAGCTCGGCGGCGTTGGCCTCACCGCGCTCGTCGTCGACCTTGTTGGCGACCACGATCACCGGGGTCGTCGAGCGCCGGAGCACCCGGGCCGCCGCCAGGTCGGTCTCGGTGACGCCCACGGAGGCGTCCACGACGAGCACGATCACGTCGGCGGTCTTCATCGCGTACTCGGCCTGCCGGGCGATCGATGCGGCCATGCCCGACGCCTTGGGCTCCCAGCCGCCGGTGTCGACGACGCTGAACGTCTTGCCGTTCCACAGCGCCTCGTAGGAGATGCGGTCGCGGGTGACGCCGGGGACGTCCTGCACGACGGCGGCGCGGCGGCCGATGAACCGGTTGACCAGCGTGGACTTGCCGACGTTGGGCCGCCCGACGACGGCGACGACGGGGTTGGGGGCCTTGCTCATGTGCGTTCTCCTGCTCCTACCGCTCGCAACGCCAGCGCGACGACGGCCTCGACGACCGCGTCGCGGTCCAGGTCGGTGCTGTCGACGACGATGGCGTCCTCGGCGGGCCGCAGCGGACTGTCCGCGCGGCTGCTGTCGTACTCGTCCCGGCGGCGCAGGTCGGCAGCGAGTGCCTCGACCTCGGCGGCGTCGGTGAGGCCCAGTTGGCCGGCCCGGCGCTGGGCGCGGGCCTCGGGGGCTGCAGTCAGGTAGACCTTGCAGGTCGCCTCGGGCAGGACGACGGTGCCGATGTCCCGGCCCTCCACGACCACGGCGGTGGCGCCGGCGCCCCGCGCGCGCTGCTGGTCGACCAGCTGCCGGCGGACGGCGGGGACGGCGGAGACCGGGGACACCGCCCGGGTCACCTCTCCCCCGCGGATCCGCCGCGCCACGTCGACGCCGTCCACGGTGACGGTCTCGGTGCCGGCCGCCGTCCCCACCCGGATGTCGGCGGCGGTGACCGTCTTCTCCACCGCGTCGGCGTCCTCGGGGTCCACGCCCGCATCGAGGACGGCGACGGTCGCGGCGCGGTACATCGCGCCGGTGTCCAGGTAGGCCGCGCCCAGCCGCGCGGCGACCAGCCGCGCGACGCTCGACTTGCCGGTGCCCGAGGGCCCGTCGAGCGTGACCTGACCGATGAAGGGCGCCGTCACTGGGCGATGTCCCGGCGGAGGGCGACGGCGCCACGCAGGTACACGTGCTGCACGTCGGGGCGGGCCCTCGGGGTGTCGACGTGGGCCATCAGCCGCAGCACCCGGGGCAGGGCATGGGGGACGGCGATCTCGGTGGCGCACATCAGCGGCACGTCTCCCAGCCCGAGCTGGCGCGCGGCCAGGGCCGGGAACTCCGAGGTCAGGTCGGGGGTCGCGGTGAACAGGATGCTGATCAGGTCCTCCGAGGCCAGCTCGTTGCGCTCGAGCACGGCACGCACCAGCTCGGCGGTGGCCTCGAGGACCTCGTCCCGGTCGTCGGCGTCGACCTGGGTCGCACCCCGGATGGCTCGGACGGCCACTGCGTTCTCCTGACATCGTGGAACAGGCGCCCGGTCGGCCGGGCGCCTCGATCGATTCTAGGTCGGGCTCAGAGCCCGACGAGCTCCTGCAGCGAGCCGACCTCGGCGCGCGAGAGCTTGCGGATGACGCCGGTGCGCATCCGGGACAGCTGCACCGGGCCGACCGCGGTGCGGGTGAGCCGGGAGACCGGCAGGCCGACCTCGGCGAGCAGCCGACGCACGATGTGCTTGCGGCCCTCGTGCAACACCAGCTCGACGACGGACTGCCCGGCGTGGGTGTCCATCAGCTCGAAGCCGTCGACGGAGACCGGACCGTCCTCGAGCTCGATCCCGGCCTTGAGCCGACGGCCCAGGTCGCGGGACACCGAGCCCGACACCTGCGCCATGTAGGTCTTCTTGACCTCGTAGGAGGGGTGCGCCAGTCGGTGGGCGAGCTCGCCGTCGGTGGTGAGGATGAGCAGGCCCTCGGTGTCCTGGTCCAGCCGGCCGACGTGCACGATGCCCTTCTGCAGGTCACCGACCATGTCCCCGACGGTGGGCCGGCCGCGGTCGTCGCTCATCGCGGTGATGACGCCGAAGGGCTTGTTCATCGCGTAGGTGACCCGGTCGTTGCGGATCTCGATCCGGGTGCCGTCGACGGCGACCTGCACGGTGCGCGGGTCGACCCGCATGCCCTGGACGAGGACGGTCTTGCCGTCCACGGCGATCCGACCCTCCTCGATCATGTCCTCGCAGACCCGTCGGGAGCCGACGCCGGCCCGGGCGAGCACCTTCTGCTGCCGCTCGCCCTGGCCCTCCTCGAGCGGGGGCGCGGCGTCGCGGTCACCGGGGTGGGCCGGGGCGAGCTCCATGTCCTCGGACCAGACGCCCTGCCCGTCGCCCTGGGGGGTGTCGAGGTCGGTGTCGTCGGCGGGGCGGGGGTCGGTCATGGGGAGGTCC
>JAOPVM010000336.1 GCA_025966215.1 Klenkia sp. | reverse complement strand
GCCCGGGCCTTCGCCGCCGCCCTGCAGTGCCCGGCCGGGGGCGACGGCACCTGCCACGCCTGCCGCACGGCGCTGGGCGGCACGCATGCCGACGTCCGGGTGGTCGCCCCCGAGGGGCTGTCGATCGGCGTGGCCGAGGTGCGCGAGATCGTCCGGATGGCCGGTCGGGCGCCGTCCCAGGGCCGGTTCCAGGTGGTCATCGTCGAGGACGCCGACCGGATGACCGAGCAGGCGACCAACACCGTGCTGAAGATGCTCGAGGAGCCCCCGGCCCGGACGGTGTTCCTGCTCTGCGCGCCCTCGCTGCACCCCGACGACGTGCCGGTGACCATCCGGTCGCGCTGCCGGGTGGTCGCGCTGCGCACCCCGCCGGTGGAGGCGGTCGCCGAGGTGCTGGTGCGACGGGACGGCATCGACCCGGCGCTGGCGGCGTGGTCGGCGGCCGCGGCCGGCGGACACGTCGGCCGGGCCCGGCACCTGGCCCGCGACGAGGGCGCCCGGATGGCCCGCAAGGCCGTGCTCGACGTGCCGCTGTCGCTGGTCAGCCTGGCGGCCTGCCTGAACGCCGCGGACGACCTGGTGTCCGCGGCCAAGGAGGAGTCCGACCGGACGACGGCGGTGGTGGACGGCGCCGAGACCGAGGCGGTCAAGGCCAGCCTGGGCGTGGGTGCGCGCGGCCCGGGGGTGGCCGCGGCCAGCCGGGGCGCCGGTCAGCTCAAGGAGCTGGAGAAGAAGCAGAAGTCCCGGGCCACCCGGCTGGGCCGGGACTCCCTGGACCGGGCGCTGGTCGACCTGGCCGCGCTGTACCGCGATGCGCTGGTGATCCACACCGTGCGCGGGGACCTGTCCCGGGTGCCGCAGCTGGCCCACCCCGACCGCAAGGCCGACAGCCTGGAGCTGGCGAAGAGGATCGGGGCCGAGGGGGCGCTGCGCCGGATCGACGCGGTGCTCGCCGCCCGCACCGCGCTGGAACAGGCGGTCAAGCCGCAGATCGCGATCGAGGCGCTCTGCGTGGCGCTGCGGCTCCCGGCCTGAGCGCGGGGTGGCACACCCGGTCCCGTAAGCTCTCGCAGGCACGCCCGCCGCCTTAGCTCAGTCGGTAGAGCATCTCACTCGTAATGAGAAGGTCGTCGGTTCGATTCCGACAGGCGGCTCCACGCACCTCCCTGCACGCCGATTACGTTCACCGGCGTGGACATGGTCTTCCCGGCGCCGGGACGTCGACTGGCCGGCGACGAGTTGCTCGAGGCCTACCCGTGGCCCGACGAGGGCCGGTGGGTCCGGGCGATGATGGTCACCACGCTCGACGGGGCCGCGGCCGGGCCGGACGGGCTCAGCGGCTCGATCTCCTCCCCGGTCGACGGCGACGTGTTCACCGCCGTGCGTCGGTCGGCCGACGCCGTCCTGGTGGGCGCGGGCACGCTGCGGGCCGAGGAGTACGGCCCGATGCGCGCGGCCGAGCCCGACGCCGAGCGACGCAGCGCGGCCGGTCAGGCACCGGCGCCGCGGCTGGCGATCGTGTCCGGGTCGCTGGACCTGCCGTGGTCGCTCCCGGTGTGGGCGGACTCGGCCCTGACCCCGCTGGTGCTCACCGGGCCCTCGCCGGACGCCGATGCGCTGGCCACCGCCCGGGAGCACGCCGAGGTGCTCACGCTGGCCGACCTGGAGCCCGCGACGCTGCTCGCCGCGCTCACCGACCGGGGGTTGCGCCGCATCGTGTGCGAGGGCGGGCCGAGCCTGCTGGAGGCGGTGGTGGCCGCTGGCCTGCTGGACGAGGCCGACATCACGCTCGCGCCGGTCTTCGCCGGGACCGCGCAGACCCCCCGCACCGACGGGCTGACCGAGGTCGCCCGCCTGGACCTGGTGCACCTGCTCACCGCCGAGGGCTACGTCATGGCCCGGTACGTGCGCCCGGGACACCGGTGATCAGCCTCCGCGAACTCGCCCGCCTGGCCGCCGAGCACGCCGCGGACCTCGAGCACCCGGTGGCGCCGTTCCGGGTGGGGGACCGCGTGCTGGACACCGACGCCCGCCCGGCGCTCATGGGCGTGGTCAACCTGTCGCAGGACTCCTGGTACCGGGAGAGCGTGGCGCCCTCGACGGCCGCCGCCGTCCGGCGCGGGATCGTGCTGGCCGCCCAGGGCGCCGACCTCGTCGACGTCGGGGCCGAGTCGGTGGTCGCCGGCAGCACCCGGGTGCGGCCGCAGGACCAGATCCGGGCCCTGGTGCCCGTGGTGGAACAGCTCGCCGCGGCCGGGGTCGCGGTGTCGGTGGAGAGCTACCACCCCGACGTGGTGCGGGCGGTGCTCGTGGCCGGCGCGCAGGTGCTGAACCTGACCGGCTCCGCCGACGACGACGTGGTGTTCGACCTGGCCGCGGAGTTCGACGCCGCGCTGGTGCTCTGCCACGTGCTGGGCGACAACCCCCGGGAGCTCGCCGACACCGCGGTCGACCGGGACCCCTACCCCGCGATGACCGCCGCGCTCGGCGCCCGGGCCGACGTCGCCCGGGCCCGCGGGGTGCGCGCCGGCATCTGCGTGGACCCGGGGGCCGGGTTCGGCATGGCCCGGCTGACCGACCCGCGCGAGCGCCTGCGGCACCAGTCGGTGCTGCTGCTGAACAGCTTCCGGCTGCGCAGCCTGGGCCTGCCGGTGTGCCACGCGCTGCCGGCCGGGTTCGCGCACTTCGAGGACGAGGTGCGGACCGCGGAGGGGTTCTTCGCCGTCCTCGCCGGGCTGGGCGGCACCGGGGTGTACCGCACCCACGAGGTCCCGCGCGTACGGGCCGTGCTGCGCGCGATGGCGGACCTGCCCGTCGACTGAGCACGACGGCCCGGGTGTCGAGCAGTCAGTGCTGACCGGGCAGACTCGCACCTGACAGCGCCCGCCCGGGGCGCCCACAGAGAGGTGGACCTGCCCCGATGACCCTGCCCGACGTCCTCCGCGGTCGGCTGAGCCTGCCGGTGATCGCCTCGCCGATGTTCATCGTCAGCGGCCCCGACCTCGTCGTCGCCCAGTGCACGGCCGGGGTCGTCGGCTCCTTCCCGGCGCTGAACGCCCGGCCCGCGGCGCAGCTCGGCGACTGGCTGACCGAGATCGACGAGCGGCTCGCCGCGGCTGCCGCCACGGGGGCGACCGTGGCGCCCTACGCGGTGAACCAGATCGTGCACCGCTCCAACGACCGCCTCGAGGCCGACGTCGCGCTGTGCGTCGAGCACGAGGTGCCGATCGTGATCACCTCGCTGGGCGCCCGGGCCGACGTCTACGACGCGGTGCACTCCTACGGCGGCATCGTGCTGCACGACGTGATCAACGACCGGTTCGCGCACAAGGCGGTGGAGAAGGGCGCCGACGGGCTCATCGCGGTGGCAGCCGGTGCCGGCGGGCACGCGGGGACGACGTCGCCGTTCGCGCTGGTGCGGGAGATCCGCCAGTGGTTCGACGGCCCGCTGGCGCTGTCCGGCGCGATCGCACACGGCAGCTCGGTGCTCGCCGCGCAGGCCGCCGGTGCCGATCTGGCCTACGTCGGCTCGGCGTTCCTGGCCACCGAGGAGGCCCGGGCCGAGCAGGGCTACAAGCAGATGGTCGTGGACAGCCGGGCCGACGACATCGTCTACAGCAACCTGTTCACCGGCGTGCACGGCAACTACCTGTCCGGGTCGATCGTCGCCGCCGGCCTCGACCCGGCCGACCTGCCGACCTCGGACCCCAGCGCGATGAGCTTCGGCAGCGATGGTGGGGCCAAGGCCTGGCGCGACGTGTGGGGCTCGGGGCAGGGCATCGGCGTCGTCGACGGCGTGGTGCCGGCCGCCGAGCTGGTGGCCCGGTTGGGCCGGGAGTACGCCGAGGCCAAGGCGGCGCTGGACCGCTCCTTCGTCACGGCCTGAGCGACGACGACGGGCGCCGCACCCGGTGGGGTTCGGCGCCCGTAGGGGGTCCGGGTGAGCTCGGCGGCCGTGAGGTGACCGGCCAGTCGGAGGGTGGTCAGTGGTGGTTGTTCGAGGCCTGCTTGGCGCGCTCGAAGGAGGCGGTGATCTCGGCCTCGGCCTCGACGATGCCGACCCAGTCGGCGCCCTCGACGCTCTTGCCGGGCTCGAGGTCCTTGTAGGTCTCGAAGAAGTGCTGGATCTCCAACCGGTCGAACTCCGACACGTCGGTGATGTCCTTGAGGTGGGCCATCCGGGGGTCGGTGGCCGGCACGGTGAGGACCTTGTCGTCCCCACCCGCCTCGTCGGTCATCCGGAACATGCCGATGGCACGACAGGTGATGAGGCAACCGGGGAAGGTCGGCTCCTCCAGGAGCACGAGGGCGTCGAGGGGGTCACCGTCCTGACCCAGGGTCGCCTCGATGTACCCGTAGTCCGCCGGGTACCGCGTCGAGGTGAACAACATCCGGTCCAGCCGGATGCGTCCAGTGGCGTGGTCCAGCTCGTACTTGTTCCGCTGGCCCTTGGGGATCTCTACCGTCACGTCGAACTGCACCGACGTAGTGTGGCCCACGCCTGCCGGACGTGGGTCGTCGGAGGTCCGAATCTGCCCGGGAGGGGTCATCGCGCGCACTCCCGGGGGCCCCGGTGAGCCCCGTCGGCCGTGGCGCCGGCGGCTGTGGCAGGCCCTCGTCGCGGTGTGCCTGGCGGTCGTCGTGGTCGCCGTCGCGGTGCTGGTCGCGATCAACGTGGGCGCCGACGCCGACCCCGACACGGTCGCCGCCCTCCCCTCCGACGCCGCGGCCGTGCCCGACGCCGTCCTGCCCGACCTGACCGGACCCACCCCGGTGCTGGGCGCGCTGACCGGCACCGCGCCCGCCCCGGCCGCGCTGGCCGCCGCGCTCG
>JAOPVM010000445.1 GCA_025966215.1 Klenkia sp. | reverse complement strand
GGGTGGCGCGTGCCGCCGGTGCCCGGGTCGCCGCCGAGGTGCGTGCCGGGGCCGAGCGGGCGCTGGGGGTGCTGGCCGGGTCGCTCGAGCTCGCCGTGGCCGAGCGGGACGCCCTGGCCGCCGCCCGGACCGGGCGGGAGGCCGAGTTGCTCGTCGTGCGGGCGCGGGTGCGGGAGCACACCGCCGAGCTGGACCGGCTCACCGACGAGGTGCACCGCGACGAGGTGGCCCGGGCCGAGCAGCGGCTGCGGATCGAGACGCTGGAGGCCCGGGCGGTGGAGGAGCACGGCCTCGGCCTGGACACCCTGGTCGCCGAGTACGGACCGGCCGCGCCGGTGCCGCCGACCCCGGCGCAGCTCACCGCCGCCGAGGTCGCAGGTGAGCCGGCCCCCGAGCCGGTGCCCTACGTGCGCGCCGAGCAGGAGGCCCGGGCGGCCCGCGCCGAGCGGGACCTGGCCACCCTGGGTCGGGTCAACCCGCTCGCGCTGGAGGAGTTCGCGGCCCTGGAGGAGCGGCACACCTTCCTGGCCACCCAGCTGGAGGACCTCAAGGCCACCCGCCGCGACCTGCTGACCGTGGTCCGCGAGGTCGACGACCGGATCCACGAGGTGTTCGCCGGCGCCTTCGCCGACACCGCCCGGGAGTTCGAGCAGGTCTTCCAGACCCTGTTCCCCGGCGGGGAGGGACGGATCGTCCTGACCGACCCCGACGACCTGCTCACCACGGGCGTGGAGGTGGAGGCCCGCCCGCCGGGCAAGAAGGTCAAGCGGCTCTCGCTGCTGTCCGGGGGGGAGCGCTCACTGACCGCCATCGCCTTGCTGGTGGCCATCTTCCGCGCCCGGCCCTCGCCGTTCTACGTCCTCGACGAGGTCGAGGCCGCGCTGGACGACGTCAACCTGGGCCGGCTGCTGACCCTGGTGGAGCAGCTGCGGGACACCTCGCAGCTCATCGTGATCACCCACCAGAAGCGGACGATGGAGATTGCCGACGCCCTCTACGGGGTGTCCATGCGCGGCGACGGCATCACCGGGGTGATCAGCCAGCGGCTGCGTCCGGCGGGCTGAGCGGGCCCACCAGCGCGCCGCGCAGCGCGGCGACCTGGGCGTCGCGGAAGTCCCGGGAGACCGGTGCGGCGCCCTGGACGGCGTCGAAGCCGTGATGGGCGCCGGGCACCTCGAGCAGCTCGACCGCGACACCGGCCGCCCGCAGGCGACGGGCGTGCTCGACGTCCTCGGCGTGGAAGAGGTCGTTCGTGCCGACGCCGATCCAGGCCGGCGGCTGCCCGGTGAGGTCCTCGGCGCGGGCCGGGGCGGCCAGCGGGGAGACGTCCCCGCCCGCGCCGAGGTAGGAGCTCCAGCCGAACCGGTTGGACCCCGGGGACCACACCCGGACCGTGGCGGGGTCCGCGGCGTCGGTGGTCCGGTCGTCGAGCATCGGGTAGACCAGCAGCTGGAAGGCCAGGTCCAGACCGCGTTCCCGGGCCAGCAGGACGGTGCCGGCGGCCAGGTTGCCCCCGGCGCTGGCCCCGCCGACGGCGACCCGGGCGGGGTCGACGTCGGCCCGGCCGGCCAGCCAGGTCAGCGCCGTCCAGCAGTCCTCCAGCGGGGTGGGGAAGGGGTGCTCGGGGGCCAGCCGGTACTCCACCGACGCGACGACGGCACCGAGCTCCTCGCTGACCCGGCGGCAGAACGCGTCGTCCATCGCGGCGGTCCCCAGGACGAGACCGCCACCGTGCACCCACAGCAGGGCGGGGAACGGGCCGGGACCGCCGGGGCGGAACAGCCGGACCGACACGTCGGTGGACACCGGGACCACCGGCACGCTGCCGTCGGGACGGGCCAGCCGCCCGAGGAACCGCATCACCGGCAGGCTGCGCGGCCCCAGCGAGAACTGCGGGAGGTACCGGACGGCGGCCAGATCGGGGTGGAACGGGGGCACGGGGACCTCGCGGTGTCGAGTGGGTCAGCCGACCTGGAGGTCGACCTGCAGGGGATGGTGGTCGGAGCAGGCCGAGCCGTCGAGCACCCGGGCGGCAGCGACCCGGACCTCGGGGGAGACCCAGACCTGGTCGATGCGGACCCGGGGGCGACGTGCGGGGTGGGTCAGGCCCTGGTCGCGCTTCCACAGCTGCCAGCCCCGGGCCTGGTCGCCCCGGCTCCCGGCCTGCTGCCACGCGTCGGCCAGCCGGGTGCGCAGCGGCACCAGCTCGGGGGCGCCGGCGGTCGCGTTCAGGTCACCGACCACCAGCGAGGCCGAGCCCGGCCCGGGCAGCAGGTCGACCAGCGCGGTCGCCTGCACGGCCCGCTCCCGCATCGAGCCGCTGGACAGGTGGGTGGCCACCACGGTCAGCGTGCGATCGCCGACCCCGAGGACGGCGCGCACCGCGGCCCGTGGCTCGCCCTCACCGGGCAGCCGGTGCACCGAGTCCGCGACCATCGGCAGCCGGGACAGCACCGCGTTGCCGTACTGCCGGCGGGGGGCGTCCCGGGTCGGACCGTCCCGGTCGATCGCCGGGCCCCAGGCCAGCGACCAGGCCGCCGATCGGCCGAGGCCCTCGGCGAGCACGGCGGCCTGGTCGACGGTCCTGCTGCGGTCGCCGAAGTGCCGGTCGACCTCCTGCAGGCAGATCACGTCGGCGGCGGTGTCGTGCAGCAGGTCGGCGATCCGGGCCAGGTCGTGCCGGCCGTCGTCCCCCACGCCGTGGTGGGTGTTGAAGGTGACCAGCCGCAGCGCGGTCCTGCGGTCGGCTCCGTCCATGCCGACCAGACTCCCATCCCCGACCATGGGGGCCATGCGCATCTTCTTCACCGGTGGGACCGGCAAGGCCGGCCACCACGTGGCCCCGTACCTCGCCGAGCAGGGCCACGACGTCACCAACGCCGACCTCACCCCGCTGCGCCACGAGGGCATCGTCGACCTGCGGGTCGACCTGACCGACCTGGGCCAGACGTACTCGGCGCTGGCGGGGGTCGCCCGCCCGGCCGAGCTGGACCTGCCCGAGAAGCCGTCGTACGACGCGGTCGTGCACTTCGCCGCGGTGCCGCGGATC
>JAOPVM010000443.1 GCA_025966215.1 Klenkia sp. | reverse complement strand
CCCGGGCGAGCTCGGCCAGCACCGGGCCGGGGGTCCACGCGCCGTCGGGGTTGCGCCGGACCAACCGGTGGCCCTCCCGGGCCACGGCGAGCCGGTGCGCGGTCGCCCGGGGCAGCCCGGTCCGACTGACGAGCTCGGCGAGGGTGGCCGGTTCGGTGGCGACCGCGTGCAGGATCGCGACTGCTTTGTCCAGCACGGCAACGGGGTTAGGCTGTCCCACGAGCTGACACTCTCATCTCGCACAGTGGGATGGCAAGTCACCGGAGACAGGAGGCGCGACCGTGGGGCAGACCCTGGCGCAGAAGGTCTACGAACAGCACGTGGTGCGACGCACCGAGGGCGAACCGGACCTGCTCTACATCGACCTGCACCTCGTCCACGAGGTCACCAGCCCGCAGGCCTTCGACGGCCTGCGCGCGGCCGGGCGCACGGTGCGTCGTCCGGACCTCACCATGACCACCGAGGACCACAACGTCCCGACGACGAACCTGCTCGCGCCCATCGCCGACCCGGTCAGTCGGGCCCAGGTGCAGGCGCTGCGGGACAACGCCGCCGAGTTCGGTCTGCGCACCGCCCCGATGGGCGACCGCGACCAGGGCATCGTGCACGTCATCGGTCCCCAGCTCGGGCTCACCCAGCCGGGCATGACCATCGTCTGCGGGGACAGCCACACCTCCACCCACGGTGCCTTCGGTGCGCTGGCCTTCGGCATCGGCACCAGCGAGGTGGAGCACGTGCTGGCCACCCAGACCCTGCCCCAGCGTCCGGCGAAGCAGATGTCGGTCCGGGTCGACGGAGAGCTGCCCCTGGGTGTCAGCGCGAAGGACGTCATCCTGGCCGTGATCGCCGAGATCGGCACCGGCGGCGGCCAGGGCCACGTCATCGAGTACCGGGGCAGCACCATCGAGGCGCTGTCGATGGAATCGCGGATGACCATCTGCAACATGTCGATCGAGGCCGGTGCCCGCGCCGGGCTC
Organism: Klenkia sp.; assembly: GCA_025966215.1. Lineage (GTDB taxonomy): Bacteria > Actinomycetota > Actinomycetes > Mycobacteriales > Geodermatophilaceae > Klenkia. The sequence goes on along the minus strand of JAOPVM010000443.1, from coordinate 1,717 downwards.
ATCGCCCCCGACCAGACGACGTTCGACTACCTGGCCGGCCGGCCGCACGCCCCGCAGGGCGCGGACTGGGACGCTGCGCTGGAGGCCTGGTCGCAGCTGCGCACCGACGAGGACGCCGTGTTCGACCGCGAGGTCGTCATCGACGCCGCGTCGCTCACCCCGTTCGTCACCTGGGGCACCAACCCCGGCCAGGGCCTGCCGATCGGCGCCTCGGTGCCCGACCCCGCGCAGATCGCCGACGCCGGTGACCGGGCGGCCGCGGAGTCCGCGCTGGAGTACATGGGCCTGACCGCCGGCACCCCGCTGCGCGAGATCAGCGTGGACACCGTCTTCCTCGGCTCGTGCACCAACGGCCGGATCGAGGACCTGCGGGTCGCCGCCGAGCTGCTGCGCGGCAACCACGTCGCCGCCGACACCCGGATGCTCGTCGTCCCCGGTTCGATCGGGGTCAAGCAGCAGGCCGAGGCCGAGGGTCTGGACGCCGTCTTCACCGCCGCCGGGGCCGAGTGGCGCGGCGCGGGCTGCTCGATGTGCCTGGGGATGAACCCCGACCAGCTCTCCCCGGGGGAGCGGTCGGCCTCGACGTCCAACCGCAACTTCCAGGGCCGGCAGGGCAAGGGCGGACGCACCCACCTGGTCTCACCCGCCGTCGCGGCCGCCACGGCCATCACCGGGCGTCTGACCGCGCCCGCCGACCTGCAGGGAGCGCACGCCTGATGGACGCCTTCACCACCCACACCGGCACCGCGGCCCCGCTGCGACGGACCAACGTGGACACCGACCAGATCATCCCGGCCGAGTACCTCAAGCGGATCACCCGCACCGGGTTCGAGGACGGGCTGTTCGTGGCCTGGCGGACCAACGAGCCGGACTTCGTGCTCAACAAGCCCGAGTACGCCGGCGCCTCCATCCTGGTCGCCGGCCCGGACTTCGGCACCGGCTCCTCCCGCGAGCACGCCAACTGGGCGCTGCTGGACGGCGGCTTCCGGGTCGTGATCAGTGCCCGGTTCGCCGACATCTTCCGCAACAACTCGACCAAGTCCGGGCTGCTCACCGTGCAGCTGCCCGCGGCCGACGTCGAGGCGCTGCAGGACGCCAGCGAGGCCGACCCGGCCCTCGAGGTGACCGTGGACCTGGTCGCCAAGGAGGTCCGCTGGGCCGATCGGACGGTCGGGTTCGACATCGACGACTACACCCGGTGGCGGCTGCTGGAGGGCCTGGACGACGTCGGGCTCACCGAGCGGCACCTCGAGGACGTCACCGCCTACGAGGCCGCCCGCCCGGCCTGGCTGCCGCGCACGCTGCCGGTGGTCTGAGGGGCGGGAACCAGCGGGGCCGCGGAGGCGACTACCCACCCGTGACCGCCACTGCACCCCGACGGGTCCCGCTGCTCCTCGCCGTCCTCCTGCTCAGCGCAGCCACCTGGCTGGCCACCACCGGCACCGCCCAGGCGCACACCGGGCTCCGGGAGTCCTCCCCGGCCGAGGGCAGCACGGTCACCGACCCGTTGACCGCCGTGACGCTCACCTTCAGCGCGGCCGTCCGCAGCCCGGAGGTGACCGTCGCCGGCCCGGACGGGGCAGCCGTGGCCACCGCGGAGGCCACGGCGGACGGCTCGGTGGTCAGCGTGCCGGTCGCGCCCACGGCGACCGGCCCGCACACCGTCACGTGGGCGGTCACCTCCGCCGACGGACACCGGCTGGAGGGCACGGTCGGC
>JAOPVM010000423.1 GCA_025966215.1 Klenkia sp. | reverse complement strand
CAGCGCCACGGCCGACGGGTCGGCGGCGGCGTGTGCGGACACCACGGCGGGCAGGGTGCTGGGGCGGGTCATCAGGCCTCCTGGCTCAGGTGCGCTGCTTCGAGATGTCGAATGCGCCTGCAGCTCGCCGAACCCTGCACCAGCCCCGGGGAAGGCGTCAAGCCGGTCCGAGCAGCCGGTCGGTGATCAGCCCGGTGAAGGTCTCCAGCACCTCGTCGGCGCTGCGCCGTCCACCGGGCTCGTACCACTCGACCGTCCAGTTCATCAGCCCGAGCGCGGCCAGCCGCAGCAGGTCGGGGTCGCCCGGGACGTCGCCCTCGGCGAGCACCGCGGCGATGACGCCGGTGAACAGCTGGTCGTAGCGGGCCACCCGCTGCTCGTGCAGCTCGCGGTGCGGGGCTTCCAGGAAGCGCCGTTCGCGGTGGAAGACGGCGACGGCGTCCTGGTCGTGCAGGGCCGAGGAGAGGTGGTTGTGCACCGCCGCGCGCAGCGTCGTCCGCGGATCCGTGCCCGCGGCCACGATCGCCTCCAACCGCTCCAGGTAGGGCGTGATGCCGTTGGTGAGCACCCGCATCAGGAGCTCCTGCTTGGAGGCCACGTGGTAGTAGAGGCTCGCGGTGGTCAGGCCCAGCTCGGCCGCGAGGTCGGCGATCGAGGTGCCGTGGTAGCCGCGCCGGGCGAACAGCGCGGTCGCGGCGGCGATGAACGCGTCCTCGGTGGCCGCGGCCTGGCGGCGGCGCGAGGTGGGGGTGTCCGGCACCGGGCCTCCCTGGTCGACGGTGCACCGGGGCCCGGGTTGACCGCCGGCGTCCGCTGACCCTACCGTCCATCTACTGAACGACCAGTAGGTGAATCGAGGTCGAGGAGCACCGTGCCCCAGGACGAGCAGGACCCTGCAGACCGTGCCGCGCTCGAGGCTGCCGTCGCCGTCGGCAACATCCCGACGCTGCTGTTGGTGCTGGTGCAGCTGACCGGTGACCTCCGCTGGCTCCAGGAGCCCTACCGGCCGACCCGGAGCCGGGGGCTGGGGGACAACCCGACCGGCGGCCTGGACCAGGCGGTGCAGGACGAGGTGCGGGCCGCGGCGGTGCAGGCCATCGCGGCCTGGCGGGCCGGGACGCCGGTGGCTGTCCCGGAGCCCTCGGCGGAGCTGCTGGTGCAGATGCTCGGGGTGTCCATGGGCGAACCGGTGCCGCTGGACTACGCCGACATGCTGGCCCACGAGCTCGGCCTGGACGACGAGCCGCCGGCCCCGGCACCGCCCGCCCCCGGGTTCCGTGCGCTGGTGATCGGTGCCGGCGCCTCCGGGCTGTGCGCCGGGGTGCACCTGGGCCGGGCCGGCATCCCGTACACCGTGCTGGAGCGCAACCACGACGTCGGCGGCGTCTGGCACGAGAACCGCTACCCGGGTGCCGGGGTGGACACCCCCAGCCACCTGTACTCCTTCTCCTTCGCCCCCAACGACTGGTCCCGCTGGTTCGCCGGGCAGCAGGAGATCCGCGACTACTTCGAGCGGGTCGCCGACGACTTCGGCGTCCGGGCGAGGACCCGGTTCGGCGTCGAGGTCACCGCGGCCACCTGGGACGACGACGCCCAGGAGTGGGAGGTCACCGCCCGGACCGCGGACGGCGAGGAGACGCTGCGCTGCTCGGTGCTGATCAGCGCGGTCGGGGCGTTCAACAAGCCCAAGGTGCCCGACATCGCCGGGCTGGCGGAGTTCCGCGGTCCGGTCGCGCACACCGCCCGCTGGCCCGAGGACCTCGACCTCACCGACCAGCGGGTCGCGGTGCTCGGCAACGGCGCGAGCGCCATGCAGCTGGTGCCGGCGATCGCCGACCGGGCCCGCTCGGTCACCGTGTTCCAGCGCTCGCCGCAGTGGGCCGCGCCCTTCGAGCAGTTCCACCAGGACGTGCCGCCCGCCGTCCACTGGCTCTACCGCGAGGTGCCGCTCTACGAGACGTGGTACCGGCTGCGGCTGGGCTGGACCTTCAACGACCGGATCCACGGCGCGCTGCAGAAGGACCCGGCGTGGGAGCACCCCGAGCGGTCGATCAGCGCGGCCAACGACGGCCACCGGCGCGCGTTCACCCGCTACATCGTCGAGCAGCTCGGTGACCGGCAGGACCTGCTGCCGGCGGTGCTGCCCACCTACCCGCCCTTCGGCAAGCGGATGCTGCTGGACAACGGCTGGTTCGCCACCATGACCCGGGACGACGTCGAGCTGGTCACCGACCGGGTCGCCCGGCTCACCGCGGACGCCGTGGTGACCGAGGCCGGCGAGGAGCACGAGGCCGACGTGGTGGTGCTGGCCACCGGGTTCGACGTCGTCCGGTTCCTGGCCCCGATGCGGGTGACCGGCCGGGACGGCCGGGTGCTGCACGACGAGTGGGCCGACGACGACCCGCGCGCCTACCTGGGCTCGACCGTGCCCGGGTTCCCCAACTTCTTCACCCTCTACGGGCCCAACCTGCAGTTCGGCCACGGCGGGAGCCTGCTGTTCATGATCGAGCTCCAGCTGCACTACGTGGCCGACCTGCTCCGCCAGGTGGTGGAGCAGGGGATCGGCGCGGTCGAGTGCCGGCAGGACGTGCACGACGCCTACAACGACGACGTCGACGCCGCGCACGACCGGATGGTGTGGACCCACCCCGGGATGGACGTCTACTACCGCAACTCCCGCGGCCGGGTGGTGGTCAACAACCCGTTCACCGTCGTGGACTTCTGGCACCGGTTGCGGCACGCCGACCTGGCCGACTACGTGACCACCCCGGCCGTCGCGCAGGTGTCGGCGTGAGCGCCCAGGAGATCGCCGTCGTCGGGGCCGGGGCGGCCGGGCTGGGCGCGGCCAAGCACCTGCTGGCCCGCGGGCACCGGGTGACGGTCTTCGAGCTGGGCTCGCACGTGGGCGGGCTGTGGGTCTACGGGAACGACAGCGGCCGCAGCCCCGCCTACCGCTCGCTGCACCTGAACTCCGAGGCCCGGGTCACCGGCTACCGGGACTTCCCGATCCCGGCCGCGGCCGGGCTCTACCCCTCGCACACCGCCGTGCGGGCCTACCTGGAGGCCTACGCCGAGGAGTTCGGACTGCGCGAGCACATCCGGTTCCGCAGCCGGGTGACGGCGGTCGAACCGGTCGGGTCGCGGTTCGAGGTCACCGTGGAGGGTGCGCAGCCCGTCGCGTTCGACCGGGTCGTCGTGGCCAACGGCCACCAGGCCGAACCGCTGCACCCGCCGTTCGCCACGGACTTCACCGGTGAGTACCGCCATGCGGTGTCCTACCGGTCGCCGGAGGAGTTCACCGACCGGGACGTGCTGGTCGTCGGGGCCGGCAACAGCGGCCTGGACATCGCCGCCGACGTCTGCGCCGCCACCGCCTCGACCGTGCTCTCGGCCCGCTCCCCGGTGCTGGTGATGCCCCGGATGATGTTCGGGGTGCCCTTCGCCCGGGTGCTGGCCAAGGTGGAGAAGCCCTGGATGACCTGGCCGATGCGCCGCAGGCTCCGCGAGGAGCTGACCCGCGCCGTGCACGGCCGGATGGAGGACGCCGGCTTCGTCACCCCCACCGAGGAGGCACATCCCTCCAGCCACCCCACGCTGTTCAGCCACATCAGCTGGGGTCGGGTCTCGGTCCGCCCGGGCGTGACCGGGGTGAGCGGCCGCGAGGTGCACTTCGCCGACGGCAGCTCCGCGGAGTTCGACGTCCTCATCGCCGCCACCGGGTACACCGTGGACCTGCCGTTCCTGGCCCCGGAGCTGCGCCCGGTCACCCCCGACCAGGTGCGGCTGCACCGGCGGATCGTGCACCCCGACCACCCGGGGCTGGCCTTCATCGGGCTCTTCGACGTCAACGGCGGTGGCAACATCCGGATGATGGACTGGCAGTGCCGCTGGCTGGCCGCCCTGGTCGACGGCGAGATCGACCTGCCCGACCGGGACGCGATGTGCACCGAGCTGGCCGCCGAGCACCGTGCGGGGTCCGCCCGCCCGGACACGATGCGGGCCGCGCTGGACCTGCCGCCGAAGGACTACCAGCTGCAGCTGCGGGCCGAGATCGCCGCGGCCGAGGAGCGCCGCGCGGCCCGGGTCTGAGGGCCGCGCGGCCCGGGTCTAGAGGAAGGCCCAGCCCGGGCGGCCCGCGGTGCACTGCTCGAACGCGACCGGGTCGATGGTCTGGTAGACCCCGAGCACCGTCTCGCCGTCGCAGGTCACCCGGCACAGGTGCTCGTCCAGCCCGCGCAGGCCGATCCGCTGCCGCAGGTCGGTGAGGTCGTACGTCTCGCCCTCGGTCATCGCCGGCCCGTCGTAGGAGCCCTGGTGGATGTCGCCGTCGGGGGTGCCGCCGTACATGCCGCAGCGCAGGTACGCCGTCTGCTCGGCGATCCGCTCGTAGTGCAGCTGCCGGGTCTCCCCGGTGACCAGCCGGTAGTCCACGACCCCCTCGACGAAGACCTGGGTCTCGGGGTCGAAGCGCAGCCGGCGGGTCGGCTTGAGCACCTTGGTGGCACCCGGCGTGGCGTGGCCGAACGGGTAGTAGACCCGGTCGCCCCACAGCGTCCAGTCGGCGAAGGGCACGAAGGCGTTCCCGTTGACCCCGACGTGCAGCCGACCGCCCAGTGACATGGTCGGGCCGCCGACGCCGCGGCCGGTGCCCCAGTGCCGGTCCCGGGTGCCGAACGACCCCTCGCCGAGCTCGATCCGCTCGCCGTCGACCTCGACCCAGCCCGACACCGAGCCGAAGCCCTCGAACCCGGCGGTGACGTCGTTGCGCCGTCCGGGCGGGGTGCCGTGCGCGGAGTCCGACAGCGGCTCGCGGAACACCTGCCGGGTGGTGTCGATGAAGGTCAGGTCCCAGCTGATGCCCTGGTCGGTGGGCTCCAGCACGTACCGCCACTCGCGCAGGCCCCGGACGATCACCGGGGCGATCGGGCCGACCCGCAGGTCGGTCCGGTCCACGCCGAGGGGGCGGAAGCTGCGGACGGCGGTGTGCTTCCCGCCGCGGACGACGATCGCGTAGGCCTCGGCCCGGTCCAGGTTGGGGTAGATGCTGCCCCCGGTCGCGACCATCACCTCACCGGTCGCGTCGTGGGCGATCATCCAGTAGCGCTCGTAGGCCCGCGGGTCGCCGGTCCAGGACACCCGGACCGGGTCCGGGGTCTGGTGGACCATGAAGTCGTCGATCGGGGACAGCGGGAACTGCTCGGCGACGTGCTCGTCGCCGATGCTCAGGTCGGTCACGTGTCAGGCCTTCCGTCAGGTGGGGTCGGTGTCGACCCGGTGGCGCAGGTGGTCGCCGATCTGGGCGCGCGCGGCGTCGCCGGCGGGGGAGCGGGGGAGGCCGGTGACCACCCGGGAGAGCAGGGCCCGGAGCTCGCTGTTGCGGGTGGCCACGGCCACCGCGTCCAGCGGCTCGACCGTGGTCCCGGTCGGGACCAGGGCCGGGTCGACCAGCGGGGCGGTGCGCTCCAGCAGGTCGGTCAGCGCGGCGTTGTCGGCGGTGTGGAAGGGCAGCTGGGCCGACCAGGAGCGTTGCACCTTGCCCAGCAGCCGGCGCACGTTGGCCAGCACCTCCCGGGACGCGGTGGACAGCTCGTCCTCGGTCTCCAGCACGTCCAGCAGCCGCAGCGCGCCGGTCAACTGCTCGTCGATGGTCGGGTGCACCGTCAGCTCCTCGGTCCGGTGAGGGCGGTCAGCAGGGTGGACAACACCCGGCGGGTCGGCCGGTAGGGCTCGTCGGCACGGCCCTCGAGGAACGCGCGCAGCCCGCTGACCTGCATGACGGCGGTCTTGAAGGTGGAGAACACCACCCACCAGCGCAGCTCGTCGGCGTCCACCTCGAGGCCGGTGGCCGCGGTGTAGCGGGCAACCAGGTCGGCGGCGGACCAGCTGCCCTCGATCAGGTGCTCGCCGGCCCGCAGCGGCTGGGTCACCCAGCCGAGGTCCTCCAGCGGGTCGCCCAGGTGCGCGAGCTCCCAGTCCAGCAGCGAGCTGACCCGGTCGCCGTCGAGCAGGATGTTGCCGGGCTTGAAGTCCGCGTGCACCAGCACGGTGCGCCGGGAGGGCCGGGCCCGGGAGCGCAGCCAGTCGATCGCCAGGTCCAGCTCGGGGTGCGCCTCGAGCTGGTCGTGCCGGAGCACCTGCTCCCAGTGGTCCAGCTCGTGCAGCGCGGCCTGCTCGCCGGGGTCGGTGAGCACCTCGGCCAGGCCCAGGCCGCGCCAGTCGGTGGCGTGCACGGCGGCGAGCAGGTCGCAGAACGTCTCGGCCAGCGCCCGGCGGACGGGCAGCGGGCGGTCGCCGTTGACCACCCGGTAGTCGCAGGCGCCGGGCTCGCGGCGCATCAGCAGCGAGGGGCTGCCCAGCTGCTCCCCGGTGGCGTCCAGCCAGCGCACCCGCGGGGTGGGCAGCGGGCTGGGTTCCAGCGCACGCAGCACGGCGAACTCCACGGCCCGGCTGGTGTCGACCAGCCCGCCGTCGGGGTCGCTGCGCAGGATCAGCGGCTCGCGGTCGTCGGGTCCCGGCCCGATCAGGTCGAACAGCCAGTTCTCCCGGGAGCGACCGGCGCCGGCCCGGCGGAGGTCGGCGATCCGGGTGCCGGCGGTGCCCTCCTGGGTGGCCAGGAAGCGGGTCAGCCGCTCGAGGGTGGTGGAGCCGTCGTCGGTCGCCGTGTCGGTCTCGGTGTCTGTGACGGTGGTCGTCACGCGGGGCCTCCCAGGGCGTCGCGGTGGTCGGGGGCGGCGATGGCCGTCAGGGCCTGGGCGCGCTCGGTCAGGCTGCGGCCGCGCAGGTCGGCGGTGCCGTGCTCGGTCACGACGACGTCGACGCCGGACCGGGGGGTGGTGACCGCGCCGGCGTGCAGCCGGCGGACGATCCGGGACTCCTGGCCCGACCGGGCGGTGGCCGGCAGCATCACGACCGCCAGGCCGCCGGTCGAGCGTTGGGCGGCGCGCAGGAAGTCGGGCTGCCCGCCGATGCCCGCCACGTAGCCGCTGCCGAGCTCCTCGGCGTTGACCTGGCCGGTGAGGTCGACCTGGAGGGCGGCGTTGACCGCGACGAACCCGGGGATGCCGGCGAGCACGTCGGGCCGGTTCAGCTCGCCGACCGGGACGATCTGCACACCCCTGGAGACGACGTGCTCGTAGAGCCCGGGGGAGCCCGCGGCCTCGCTGATCACCACGGCGTCCGGGTCGGTGGCCAGCGCCCCGGCGGTGGCCAGCTCGCACAGCCAGTCACCGACGAGGGTCGAGCGCACCCGCAGCCCGCGGCGCCCGCGCAGCGCGGCCGCCACCACCGACGGGAGGACGCCGACGCCCAGCTGCAGGGTGGCGCCGTCGGGCACCAGGGTCGCGACGTGGGCGGCGATCTGCCGGTGCACCTCGCCCGGGGTCCCGCTCGTCACCTGGGGCTGGGGTCGGGAGGTGGGCACCGTGGCGGTGAGCTGTGAGCGGTGCACCCGGGGGGCCGTCGTCCGCGGCAGCTGGTCGTTGACCTCGGCGACCACGGCGCGGGCACCGGCGAGCAGCTCCCAGGTGTGGTCCACGGCCAGGCCCAGGCAGTGCTGTCCCTCGGCGTCGGCGGGGGAGACCTGCAGCACGACCACCACCCGGCCCGGGGCGCGTTGGGCCAGCTGCCGGGGCACGTCGGAGAAGTGGCAGGGCAGGACGGCGACCCGGCCCTCGGCGGCGAGCCGGGCCAGCGGGCCCATCGCGCCGAAGGAGACCAGCGACAACCCGGCCGCCTCGGGCCGGCGCAGCGCCCCGGAGTGGCTCAGGCCGACGAACACCTCGACGTCGGTGAGCGTCGCCGCGGCGTCCACGAGCTGCTCCAGCAGCGGCGTCGGCTCCCCGGAGCCCTGCGCGACGACGACGAGGTCACCCGGGCGCAGGACGTCGGTGATCCAGCCGGCCGTCACAGCACGGCCACCGGGGTCACCGGCGCGCCGGTCGAGCCGACCAGCGGCAGCGGGGCCAGCACCACCAGGAAGGTGGACCGGTCCTCGGCGGCGAGCGCGGCGGCGAGCTCGGCCAGCACCACGTTCTCCAGCAGCGGCACCCCGTGCTGGTGCAGCAGCACCAGGTGTGCGGGGAACCCGGCGGTGGCCGACTGCTGTTCGACGGCGTAGTTGTCCGCGCCGACCACCGCGACGTCCCGCTCGGCCAGCCAGCGGGCGGCCTCCTCGGTGATGCCGGGCTCGTCGGCGAAGTAGTCGGCGGCGTCCCCGCGGGACTCCAGCCAGCCGGTGCGGACCAGCACGACGTCGCCGGGCTCGACAGCCACCCCGGCCTCGGCGATCCCGCGTTCCAGCTCTGCGACGCCCACCGGGGTGCTGGGTGCCAGCGGTCCGCCGGCGGCGGCGACCAGGTCGACCAGCACGCCGCGGGTGAGCACCGGGACCAGCTTGTCCGCGCCCAGCCGGCCGGCGCCCCGGGTGCTGCGGGTGCCCGCCTGGGGGTGCCCGTTGTAGAGCTCCTCGCCCGACCAGGCGTGCGAGAGCGCGTCGAGGTGGGTGCCGCTGTGCGTGGCGAACTGCACGGTGTCCTCGGCGAACCGGAAGCCCCCGGGGGTGCGGGCGCCCAGGGCGTAGTCGCCGGCGTCCCGGTCCATGAAACGGGAGGGCCGGTGCCGGTGCGGCGGGCCCGGGGTGCCCGGGCCCAGCGGCTGGGCCAGCGAGAGCGTGCGTCCGGACCGCACCAGGCCCACGGCGCGCCGGGTGACCTCCTCGGTGACCAGGTTGAGCGCGCCGACCTCGTCGTCGGCACCCCAGCGTCCCCAGTTGCCTGTCACGCGGTCTCCTCGAGTCGGGCGGTCACCAGGTCGGCCGCGTCCTGCTGCAGCGTGCGCCGGGCCAGCTTGCCGGTCCCGGTGCGCGGGAGCTCGTCGACGACCGCCGCCACCCAGGGCACCTTGTAACCGGCGACCCGGTCCCTGCACCAGGCGATGAGGTCTGCCGCGGTCAGGTCGGCCGTGCGGGCGACGACGAAGGCCACCACCACCTCGTCGCGGGAGGGGTGCGGTGCGCCGAGCACGGTCACCTCGACGACGTCGGGGTGCGAGGCGAGGAAGCTCTCCACCTCCGCGGGGGACACGTTGATCCCGGAGGTCTTGATCATGTCGCTGGTGCGGCTGACGAAGGAGACGACGCCCTCGTCGTCGACCACCATCCGGTCGCCGGTGCGGTACCAGCCGTCGGGGGTGAAGGCGGCTGCGGTCGCGTCGTCGTCCCCCAGGTAGCCGGGGGTGACCCGGCCGCGGACCTGCATCTCCCCGGGTTCGCCGGCCGGGAGGACCTCGCCGTCCGCGCCGATCACCCGGACCTCGACGCCGGGCAGCGGCGGGCCCTGGGTGGTCACCCTCGCCTCCAGCGGCATGCGGTGGTCGGTGACGCAACAGTTGCCGTAGGTCTCGGTGGCCCCGTAGACGTTGCACATCCCGGTGATGCCGAGGTCGACGACGGCCCGGCGGACCTCCTCGGGGCGCCCGATCGTCGCCCCCGTGCGCAGCGATCCCACCGCGCGCACCTGCTCGGCGACCGCCCCGACCAGGGCGTCGACCATGGAGGGCAGCAGGTAGGCGACGGTGACCTGCTCGGCGGCCATCAGCGCAGCGGCGTCCTGCGGGGTGAACTGCTCCTGCAGCACGAAGCAGGCGCCGTGGCTCATCGCGTTCATCAGGGCGTTCGCGCAGCCGAAGCTCCAGAACAGCGGCGAGCCGAACCAGACCCGGTCCGCGGCGGTGACCCCCATCCGCTCGCCGATGTGGAACCCGTTGAGCACCAGGTCGCGGTGGCAGAGCGGGACGGCCTTGGGTCGGCTCGTGGAGCCGGAGGTGTAGAGCACGAACGCGGGGTCCTCGGCCCGGGCGACCGGCTCGCGCGTCGTCGGGGTCGCCGCTGCTGCCAGCGCCGTCCAGGACAGGGCACCGGCCGACACCCGGTCGCCGAGCACGACCACGTGCCGCAGCGCGGGGAACCTGTCGCTGTGCCAGCGGCCGTCAGCGGTGTCGGTCAGCTCGGGGAGGAGGGACTCGAGCTCGGCCAGCAGGTCGCTGCCGCGCACCCGGTCGGCCAGCACCAGGACCGAGGCCGCGGAGCTGGCCAGCAGGTGCTCGAGGTCGTAGGCCTTGACCCAGGTGTTGAACGCGTCGACCCGGGCGCCCAGGGCCATCGCCCCGAACGAGACCGGCACCCAGGAGGCGGTGTTGGGGGCCAGCAGGGCCACCGTGTCCCCCGGTCCGACGCCGAGGCCGGCGAGCACGTCCGCGGCCAGGTCGACCTCGGCGGACAACTGGGCGTAGGTCCACCGGGTGCCCCCGGTGACCAGGGCCGGGGCATCCGGGGTGCCGGCCGCGGTCACCCGGAGGAGCTCGGGCAGCGTGGTCGCGGTCGGGACGGACGTCATGCCGGCACCTCCGGGCGCGCATCAGGTTCGTGAAGTCGAATGAGTATTCGATCTCTCGCAAGGTACGCACCGGGCATCGAGACGGTCAAGCAGGCGGCGGCCTTGTGTGCGCCGTCTCGGTGCGTTCTACTGGTGCCAAGAGTTCGAAGCACCATTCGACATCACGAAGCCCGTGCGGGCCACCCGGCAAGGAGACGCTCCGTGACCAGCGACATCTACTCGAAGAGCTCGCAGCGCAAGGTCGCCGCGGCCTGCATCATCGGCAACTTCCTGGAGTACTTCGACTTCGCGCTCTACGGCTTCTTCGCCGTCGCGATCGGGGCGGCCTTCTTCCCCGGGGAGTCGGCCAGCGTGCAGCTGCTGTCCTCGCTGGCGGTGTTCGGGGTGGCGTTCGTCGTCCGGCCGCTGGGTGGGCTGGTGTTCGGCCTGATCGGCGACCGGCACGGCCGTCGGCTCTCGCTCTCGCTGTCCATCGTGCTGATGGGCCTGGCGACGTCGCTGATCGGGGTGCTCCCCACCTACGCCCAGGTGGGCATCCTGGCCCCGGTCCTGCTGGTGCTGCTGCGCTGCGTGCAGGGCATGTCGGTGGGCGGTGAGTGGGGGGCCAGCTCGGCGTACCTCATCGAGACCGCGGCGCCGGGACGACGCGGGGTGCGGGGCAGCTACCCGTCGATGGCCGCGGCCCTCGGACTGGTGGGCGGTGGACTGCTCGCGCTGCTGTTCGGCGTGCTGTTGTCAGAGGACGCGCTCGCCACCTGGGGCTGGCGGATCCCGTTCCTGCTGGCCCTGCCGCTGGCGATGGTCGGGCTCTACATCCGCCGCCAGCTCGAGGACACCCCGGTCTTCCAGGCCCTGGAGTCCGCCGGCGGGGAGCGCCCCCAGGCGGTCTGGCGCGACGCGTTCAGCCGGCACCACGCCAAGGCCCTGCTGATCACGTTCTGCTTCTCCTGGATCTGCGGCGTGGGCCTCTACTACCTGGGCTCCTACGTCGTGAACTACCTGTCGACGACGGTGGAGCTGCCGCGCACCCAGGCGGTGCTGCTGGCCTCGCTGGGGCTGGCCGTCTACGCGGTGTTCTGCCCGATCGCCGGGCGGCTGTCCGACCGGTTCGGTCGCCGGCGCACGGTGCTCTTCGGGTGCCTGGGCCACGCCGTCCTGGGCATCCCGGTGTTCCTGGTGCTCAGCGGCGGCAACCCGGTGCTGGTCGTGCTGGCGCTGGTGGTCTACGCGGTCTTCCAGGCCCCGATCAACGCCAACACCTCGCTCATCCTCATCGAGATGTTCCCGGCCTCCACCCGGCTCACCGCCGGCTCCGTCGGGTTCAACCTCGGCGTCGGGGCGCCCTCGGGCTTCGGCCCGCTGATCGGCGCGGCGCTCGTCGTCGGCACCGGACTGGACTACGCCCCCGGGTTCTTCCTGGCCGGCGTGGCCGTCATCTGCGGGCTGATCCTCTGCGGCTGCTCCCGGAGACCGCCGGGCGCGACCT
>JAOPVM010000419.1 GCA_025966215.1 Klenkia sp. | reverse complement strand
GATCCGCTCGCCCTTCTTGCCCGAGATCCGCGCCCAGTCGTCGGGGTTGGTCGTGTTCGGGAGGTCCTCGTTCTCCTTGAACTCGTCCACGCAGGCGGCCATGAGGTGACCGACCCGCAGTCCGTGCACACCGGTCTCCAGGTGGTCCTTGATGGCCATCTTCTTCGCCCGGTCCACGATGTTCTGCAGCATGGCGCCGGAGTTGAAGTCCTTGAAGTACAGGACCTCCTTGTCCCCGTTCGCGTAGGTCACCTCGAGGAAGCGGTTCTCCTCGGTCTCGGTGTACATCCGCTCGACGGTGGACTGGATCATCCCGTCGATCGTCGCCTCGCGGCTGCCACCGTGCTCGGCCAGGTCGTCGGCGTGGATCGGCAGGGTGGTGGTCAGGTACTTGCCGAAGATGTCGCGGGCCGCCTCGGCGTCCGGGCGCTCGATCTTGATCTTCACGTCGAGTCGACCGGGCCGCAGGATCGCCGGGTCGATCATGTCCTCGCGGTTGGAGGCGCCGATGACGATGACGTTCTCCAGGCCCTCGACGCCGTCGATCTCGCTGAGCAGCTGCGGGACGATCGTCGACTCGACGTCCGAGCTCACCCCGGTGCCGCGGGTGCGGAAGATCGAGTCCATCTCGTCGAAGAAGACGATGACGGGGGCGCCCTCGCTGGCCTTCTCCCGGGCGCGCTGGAACACCAGCCGGATGTGCCGCTCGGTCTCTCCCACGTACTTGTTGAGCAGCTCGGGGCCCTTGATGTTGAGGAAGTAGGACCGCGCCCGGGTGGCCTCCTCGGCGCCGTGGGCGACGGCGATCTGCTTGGCCAGGGAGTTGGCCACGGCCTTGGCGATCAGCGTCTTCCCGCAGCCGGGGGGGCCGTACAGCAGGATCCCCTTCGGCGGGCGCAGCTCGTAGGTGTGGAAGAGGTCCTTGTGCAGGAACGGCATCTCCACGGCGTCCCGGATCTGCTCGATCTGCCGGGACAGACCGCCGATGTCGCCGTAGTCGATGTCGGGCACCTCCTCGAGGATCAGCTCCTCGACCTCGCTCTTGGGGATCCGCTCGTAGACGAAGCCCGAGCGGGTCTCCAGCAGCAGCGAGTCACCGCTGCGCAGCTTCTGGCCGGTCAGGGAGTCCGCCAGCTGGACCACCCGCTCCTCGTCGGTGTGCCCGACGACCAGGGCGCGACGGGGCTGGCCCTCGATCGGCTCGAGCAGCTCCTTGAGCAGGACGACGTCCCCCGAGCGCTCGAAGCCGCGCGCCTCGACGACGTTCATCGCCTCGTTGAGCATCAGCTCCTGGCCGTACTGCAGGCCCTCGGTGTCGACCGCCGGGGACACCGAGACCCGCAGCTTGCGGCCGCCGGTGAAGACGTCGACGGTGCCGTCCTCGAAGCGGCCCAGGAACACCCCGTACCCCGACGGGGGCTGCCCGAGGCGGTCGATCGCCTCCTTGAGCTGGACCAGCTGGTCGCGGGCGCCCCGGAGGGTCTCGGCGAGCTTGTCGTTGCGCTCGGAGAGGAAGGCCGTGCGGCCCTCCGCCTCGGCCAGCCGCTCCTCGAGCACGCGCACCTGACGCGGGCTCTCGGACACCTTGCGGCGGAGCAGGTCGATCTCCTCCTCGAGGTAGGAGATCTGGGCGACCAGGGAGGCGACGTCACGTTCACGCCGCGCTCGGAACTCGTCAGGGCCGAGAGAGCCCATCGCGCACCTCCGCACACATCAGGGGGAGCCGGAGCAGCCACTGTATCCACGGCGAACGACGCTCCGCCGCGTTCCGCGGGTCCGGTCCGTGACGTCTGGACGACGCCGGGCCCCACCGGCCCCACCGGGTCCGCGGGCCCTGCTCAGATGCGGCGGGCCTTGCGCGCCCGCATCGGGGCGACGGCGCCCTCGGCCAGCCGGCGGGTGGTGACCAGGAACGCGGTGTGGGCGACCATCCGGTGCTCGGGGCGGACGGCGAGCCCCACCGCGTGCCACGGGCGCAGCAGCGTCTCCCAGGCGTTCGGCTCGGTCCAGGAGCCCTGCGCGCGCAGCGCCTCGACGTAGGTGGACAGCTGGGTGACGGTGGCCACGTAGCCCACCAGCACGCCGCCGGGGCGCAGCGCCGCGGCCACGGTGGGCAGCACGGCCCAGGGCTCGAGCATGTCCAGCACCACCCGGTCGACGGTCTCCTCGGCGGGGTGCTGGTCCAGGTCCCCCAGCCGCAGCGACCAGTTCTCCGGCACCTCGCCCAGGAAGGCCTCGACGTTGCCGCGGGCGACGTCGGCGAAGTCCTCGCGGCGCTCGTAGCTGGTCAGCGTGCCGGTGGTGCCGACCGCACGCAGCAGCGAGCAGGACAGCGCCCCGGAGCCCGCGCCGGCCTCCAGCACCTTCATGCCGGGGCCGATGTCGCCGAACCCGACGATCTGGGCGGCGTCCTTGGGGTAGATCACCTGGGCGCCCCGGGGCATCGACAGCACGAAGTCCGCGAGCAGCGGGCGGAAGGCCAGGTAGCCGGTGTTGGCCGTGGAGTGGACGACGCAGCCCTCGGGCGAGCCGATGAGGTCGTCGTGCTCGATCGCGCCGCGGTGGGTGTGGAACTGCTTGCCCGGCACGAGGACGACGGTGTGCATCCGGCCCTTGGGGTCGGTCAGCTGCACCCGGTCGCCCTCGACGAAGGCGCCCTCCACGGGCTCCCGGGGCTCCGCGGGCTCCACGGCGGCGTCTCCGTCGAGCTCGGGCTCGGGCTCGCCGGCGGGGACGTCGGCCGGGGTCGGGTCCTCGGGGACGTCAGGGGTGGCGGCATCGGGCTCGGGGCTCACGGGGGCGTCCTGCTGGGGTTCCACGGGCGCCGAGCCTACGGAGCGGCGCGGGGGCGCGGTTCTGTCACACCCCCCGCCTACGGTCGGGGCATGACGACGACGGAGCCGGCGGTGCCGCTCGACCCGGGTCCCTCGGCCCCCCGGCGGCCCTCGCTGTCGCCGTCCCGGGCGGCGGACTTCAGGAAGTGCCCACTGCTCTACCGCTTCCGCACCATCGACCGGTTGCCGGAGAGGAAGTCCCGGGCCGCGGTGCGCGGCACGCTGGTGCACACCGTGCTGGAGAAGCTCTACGACCTGCCGGCCACCGAGCGCACCGTGGCTGCGGCGCAGGAGCTGATCGACCCCGCCTGGGCGGAGCTGCGCCAGGAGCCCGGCGTGGCCGACCTGTTCGCCGAGGCGGCCGACGCCGCCGACCTCCAGGACTGGCTGGCCTCGGCCGGAACGCTCGTCGAGACCTACTTCCGGCTGGAGGACCCCACCCGGTTGCAGCCCGCCGCCCGGGAGGAGCTGGTCGAGGTCACGCTGCCCGACGGGCTGCGGCTGCGCGGGTTCGTCGACCGCCTCGACGTCGCCGGCAACGGCGCGCTGCGGGTGGTCGACTACAAGACCGGGGCCGTGCCCCGGGAGGCCTTCGAGTCCACGGCGCTGTTCCAGATGAAGTTCTACGCACTGGTGCTGTGGCGCACCCGCGGGGTCGTCGCCGCCCAGCTCAAGTTGATCTACCTCAAGGACGGTTCGGTCCTCACCTACGCCCCCGACGAGGCCGAGCTGCTCCGCTTCGAGCGCACGGTGCGGGCGATCTGGGCGGCCATCGCGACGGCGGTGCAGACCGGGGACTTCCGCCCGAACAGGAACCGGCTCTGCGGGTGGTGCGACCACCAGGAGTTCTGCCCCTCCTTCGGCGGCACCCCTCCCCCGTTCCCCGCCGAGGCCGCGGCCGCGGCGGGCTGGCGGACGACGCTGCCGGTCCTCGTCGGCTGACCCGGCGTCAGCCTGCGACGGACGCCCGGGCGCGCACCAGGTCCTGCAGCTCGGCCACGCCCACCCCGGCCAGCGTCGGGCGCACCGTCAGGCCGGGCAGCACGGGGAGCTCCTGCAGCGCAGGCACGCCCAGCACGGCGCACCCGGCCGCGAGCCCGGCGGTGACCCCGGCGAGGGAGTCCTCCACGACGACGCACCCGGTCGGGTCCACGTCCAGGGCGGCCGCGGCCTGCAGGTAGGGCGAGGGGTCGGGCTTGACCGCGGGCACCTCGTCGCCGAACACCTCGACGGCGAACGGCGCGGTGCCCAGGTCGGCCGCGAGGTGGCGCACCACGATGCTGGCCAGCCGACGGTGCGTCGTCGTCACCAGCGCGGTCGGGACGTCGGCAACCAGCACCGCGGACAGCAGGTCACGGGCCCCGGGACGCCAGCTGACGCCCGCGGTGAGCATCTCCACGACCCTCCCCTGCAGCCACCGGTCATCGCCGTCGGCGTCCTGCCGGGCGGGGTCCAGCCCCAGGTCGGCGTAGAGCAGCTGGAGGGAGACCGGCACGGACACCCCGGTCATCGCCGGGCGCACGGCGGCGGACAGCTGACCGCCCAGGCGCACCGCGAGCTCCTCCAGACCGACGTCCCAGTAGTCCTCGGTCTCCACCAGCGTGCCGTCCATGTCGAAGAGGACGGCAGCGAGCTCACTCATCTTCGGTCCGGTAGCCCAGGTTCGGCGACAGCCACTTCTCGGCCTCGGCGACGGTCCAGCCCTTGCGCTGCGCGTAGTCGGTGACCTGGTCGCGGGCGACCCGGCCCAGCACGAAGTACTGCGACTGCGGGTGGGAGAAGTACAGCCCGCTCACCGCGGCGCCGGGCCACATGGCCATCGACTCGGTCAGCTCGATCCCGGTGGCAGCCTCGGCGTCCAGCAGGTCCCAGATGGCGAGCTTCTCGGTGTGCTCGGGGCAGGCCGGGTAGCCGGGGGCGGGGCGGATGCCGACGTACTTCTCGGCCAGCAGGGCGCCGGGGTCCAACCGCTCGTCGGCCGCGTAGCCCCAGAACTCGGTGCGCACCCGCTCGTGCAGCCGCTCGGCGAACGCCTCGGCCAGCCGGTCGGCCAGGGACTCCAGCAGGATCGCCGAGTAGTCGTCCAGGTCGGCCTTGAACTCGGCGACCTTGTCCGCCGAGCCGAGCCCGGCGGTGACCGCGAAGGCACCCACGTGGTCGTGCAGCCCGGTCGAGACCGGTGCGACGAAGTCGGCCAGGGACTTGCGGGCCGAGCCGTCGCGGCCCTCGGTCTGCTGGCGCAGGTGGTGCAGCGTCGTCCGCACCTGCGTGCGTGCCTCGTCGGCGTAGACGGTCAGGTCCTCGGTGCCGTCGACCCGGGCGGCCGGGAAGAGCCCGAACACCCCGGCGGCGCGCAGCCACTTCCCCTCGATCAGCTGGTCGAGCATGACCTGCGCGTCGTCGTAGAGCCGGCGCGCGGCCTCCCCGGTGGAGGGGTTGTTGAGGATGTCGGGGAACCGGCCGCGCATCTCCCACGCGTTGAAGAACGGCTGCCAGTCGATGTAGCGGCGCAGTTCCTCCAGCGGGTAGTCGGTGAACGTCCGGACGAACTGGGTGGCGTGCCCGGCGGGGTGGTCGCACACCGGTCCGCTGCACACGTCGCGGGCCTGCTGCAGCAGCATCCGCGGGCGCGGCGGCTGGTAGCTGCTCCAGTCGATCTCCGGTGCGCGCTCGCGGGCGGCGGCCAGCGGGAGCAGCGAGCGGGTGTCCTCGCGGGCGGCGTGCCGTTCGCGGAGGGCGTCGTAGTCGGCGTCGGTGGCCGCCAGCAGACCGGGCCGCTGCTCGTCGGAGAGCAGCGCGGCCACCACCGGCACCGACCGCGACGCGTCCTTCACCCAGATGACCGGGCCGTGGTACTTCTGGTCGACCTTCACCGCGGTGTGTGCCCGCGACGTGGTCGCGCCGCCGATCATCAGCGGGATGTCCAGGCCCTGCCGCTCCATCTCGGCGGCGAAGTCCACCATCTGGTCCAGCGACGGGGTGATCAGACCGGACAGCCCGATCACGTCGGCGCCGTGCTCCTTGGCGGCGTCCAGGATCTTCTGCGCCGGGACCATCACGCCCAGGTCGATGACCTCGTAGTTGTTGCACTGCAGGACGACGCCGACGATGTTCTTGCCGATGTCGTGCACGTCGCCCTTGACGGTGGCCATGACCACCCGGCCGTTGCTGCGCTCGGCGTCCCCGGGCTGCTTCTCGGCCTCGATGTGCGGGATGAGGTGCGCGACGGCCTTCTTCATCACCCGGGCGCTCTTCACCACCTGGGGCAGGAACATCTTGCCGGCGCCGAACAGGTCGCCGACGACGTTCATGCCGTCCATCAGCGGGCCCTCGATGACCTCGATCGGTCGGCCGCCGCGGGCGGAGATCTGCAGCCGCAGCTCCTCGGTGTCGCTCTCGGCGAACTCGTCGATGCCCTTGACCAGCGCGTGGGTGATCCGCTCCCCCACCGGCAGCGAGCGCCACTCCTCGGTGGCGACCTCCTTGACGCTGCCGTCACCGGCGAAGTCCGCAGCGATCTCCAGCAGCCGCTCGGTGGAGTCCGGGCGCCGGTTGAGCACCACGTCCTCGATCCGCTCGCGCAGCAGCTCGGGCACCTCGTCGTAGACCTCCAGGGCGCCGGCGTTGACGATGCCCATCGTCATGCCGGCCCGGATCGCGTGGAACAGGAACACCGCGTGGATCGCCTCGCGCACCGGGTTGTTGCCGCGGAAGCTGAACGACACGTTGGAGACGCCGCCGGAGACGTGCGCCCCGGGGAGGTTCTCGGTGATCCACCGGGTGGCCTCGATGAAGTCCACGCCGTAGTTGGCGTGCTCCTCGATGCCGGTGGCCACGGCGAAGACGTTCGGGTCGAAGATGACGTCCTCGGGCGGGAAGCCCACCCCGTCCACGAGCAGGTCGTAGGCCCGCCGGCAGATCTGCTTGCGCCGGTCCAGGGTGTCGGCCTGACCGTCCTCGTCGAAGGCCATGACGACGACGGCGGCCCCGTGCTTGCGGCACAGCCGGGCCTCGCGGAGGAACTTGTCCTCGCCCTCCTTCAGGGAGATCGAGTTGACGATCGCCTTGCCCTGCACGCACTTGAGGCCGGCCTCGATGACCTCCCACTTCGAGGAGTCGACCATCATCGGCACCCGGCTGATGTCGGGCTCGGAGGCGATCAGCTTGACGAAGCGGTCCATCGCGGCGACGCCGTCGATCATCCCCTCGTCCATGTTCACGTCGATGACCTGCGCGCCGGCCTCGACCTGCTGGCGGGCGACGGCCAGGGCCGCGGGGTAGTCCCCGGCCTTGATCAGGTTCCGGAAACGGGCCGAGCCGGTGATGTTGGTGCGCTCACCGACGTTGACGAACAGGCTCTCCTCCGTGACGGTCAGCGGCTCCAGGCCGCTGAGCCGCAGCGCCGGGGAGACCTCGACCGGGGTGCGCGGCGCCCGGCCCGCCACGACGCCGGCGATCGCGCCGATGTGCGCCGGGGTGGTGCCGCAGCAGCCGCCGACGAGGTTGACGAAGCCCGCGTCCGCGAACTCCTCGAGCACGGCCGCGGTCTCGTCCGGGGACTCGTCGTACTCACCGAACGCGTTGGGCAACCCGGCATTGGGGTAGCAGGAGACGAACGTGTCGGCGATCCGGGACAGCTCGGCGATGTAGGGCCGCATCTCGGCGGCGCCCAGCGCGCAGTTCAGCCCCACCAGCAGCGGCTTGACGTGCCGGATCGAGTGCCAGAACGCCTCGGTGACCTGCCCGGAGAGGGTGCGGCCCGACGCGTCGGTGATCGTCCCGGAGACCATCACCGGCCAGCGGCGGCCACGCTCCTCGAACAGCGTCTCGACGGCGAAGATCGCCGCCTTGGCGTTGAGGGTGTCGAAGACCGTCTCGATGAGCAGGAGGTCGCAGCCCCCGTCGACCAGTCCGTTGGCCTGTTCCAGGTAGGCCCCGACCAGCTCGTCGAAGGTCACGTTGCGGGCGCCGGGGTCGTTGACGTCCGGGCTGATCGACGCCGTCCGGCTGGTCGGGCCGATGGCGCCGGCGACGAAACGCGGCTTGTCGGGCGTGGACGCGGCGTCGGCGGCCTCGCGGGCCAGCCGGGCGCTGGCCACGTTCAGCTCGTAGGCCAGCTCGCTCATGCCGTAGTCCGACAGCGAGATCGAGGTGGCGTTGAAGGTGTTGGTCTCCAGCAGGTCCGCGCCGGCGGCCAGGTACTCCTCGTGGATCCCGCGGACGACGTCGGGCGCGGTGATCGACAGCAGGTCGTTGTTGCCCTGGACGTCGGAGGGCCAGTCGGCGAACCGCTCGCCGCGGTAGCCGGCCTCGTCGGGCCGGTCGCGCTGGATCGCGGTGCCCATGGCGCCGTCCAGCACGAGGATCCGCTGCTGCAGCAGGGCGGTGAGGGTCTCGGTGGCGTCCGGGCGGAGCTGCTCGGTGGTGTCGGGCACAGGTGTCCTCGGAGGTCGGTGCGGCAGGTGTGTCGCACCGGGACCTCGGGGGTCCGGGCACGACGTCCGGCGGGCTCGCCTTCGCCCCGGCGTCCACGCACGGGGAACCCCATGCTCCCACCCCCGTCCAGCACCCCGGGTCGGACGTGCCGGGAGCAGCCCGGTCCCGCGCCCCGGGCGACGTAGGCTCGGAGGGGTGATCGACCCGACGTCCACCGCCGATGCCCTGCCCCAGCTCACCGACCCCGTCGTCGTCGTGGCCTTCGAGGGCTGGAACGACGCCGGGGACGCTGCCACCGGTGCGCTGGAGCACCTGGAGCTCATCTGGGACGCCGAACCGCTGGCCGCGCTGGACCCCGAGGACTACTACGACTTCCAGGTCAACCGGCCGACCGTCTCCCTCGTCGACGGGATCA
>JAOPVM010000407.1 GCA_025966215.1 Klenkia sp. | reverse complement strand
CCGCGGCCGCGGCCTCACCGACCAGCTGGGCGACCACGACCCGCTGGTCGGCGATCGGGGTGGCCCGGGTGTAGACGCCGTCCAGGAGCAGGAACTCCGCGCCGATGACGGCCAGGGTGCCCAGCACGGTCACCAGCACCCTCCAGCGGGAGGCTCGGGCCCGTGCCTGGAGCGGCACCGCCTCGTCGGCCGGCGTCGTCATGGGGTCTCCTCGCCCGGACGCCCCCGTGGCACCCGTCGGGTCTGCATCGGCGCGATCGCGCACCGGGTGCAGCGGGGCCGGTGCTGTTCATCCGCTCGGGTGAGCCGCGCTCAGCCGGCGGTGACCGACCGCGCCTCGCAGGCGAGCACCGCGGCCTGGGTGCGGTCACCCAGGCCGGTCGTGGCCAGGATCCGGCCGACGTGGGTCTGGACGGTGGGCTCCCACAGCACCGGGTGGGCGGCGATCTCGGCGTCGGACAGCCGCGGGCGACGTGACCCAGCACCTCGCGCTCGCGGTCGGTGAGCACGTCGAGCCGGGTGCCCGGCCGGTCGCCCCCGACGGCCGCGCGGCCGCGCGGGCTACGGCGCGGATCGCGACGAGCAGGTCGGCGGGCTCGGTGTTCTCGAGCAGCACGCCGTGCACCTCGCGGGCGAGCCGGGCGCGTTCGTCGGCGACGGCCACCCGGTCCCGGGCGCCGGGTGCGCCCGACGACCACGGCCAGCACGGTCGCGGCGGTCAGCGGGACGACCCGGCGGGCCAGCGCCGGCACCCCAGCAGGGGCGAGACGACGACGTCAGGGGGCCCCGCGCCCCGCCGGACCAGCGGGCCCAGGCTCAGCAGCGCCGCCCGACCACCGGGACGACGAGGCGCACGCCCGCGGACACGACCGCGGCCGTGCCGTGTCCCCGCTGCATCCCCGCCGTCCCCGCCCTCACACGTCCCGGCTGCGCAGCCGGACGACCGAGGCGACCAGCCCGACGACGACGTAGCCGACCAGGACGGCGAACCCGGCCCACGGGCTGAAGGTGCCGGGAGCGGTGCTGAGCTGGAGCAGCTGTCCACCGGCCTGCCCGGGCAGCCAGCGGGTGACGTCGGGTCCCCAGCTGGCGGGCAGCAGCTGGCCCAGGACCGGGAGCAGGAACACCAGGCCGAACAGCACGGCGACCGCGCCGGCGGTGGAGCGCAGCAGCCAACCCAGCGCCGTCCCCAGCACCGCGATCGCGGTCAGGTAGAGCGCCGTCCCGACGACCACCCGCAGGACGCCGTCCGCGCCCAGCCCGGGCATGCCGTCGGTGACGGCGGCACCCACCGCGTAGGCCGCGAAGGCCGCGACCAGCGAGGCGACCAGCACGAGCGCGCCGAGGACGGCGGCCTTGCCCAGCACGACCGGCCAGCGCTTCGGGGTGGCGGCGAAGGTGCTGCGGACCGTGCCGGAGGTGTACTCCCCGGTCACCAGCAGGACGCCGAGGACGCCGAGGGCCAGCTGGGCGAGGTTGTAGCCCGCGAGGCTGAGGGTCAGCGGCTGGGCGAAGTCGGCACCCGGCGGGCCGCCCCCGTTGCCGCCGGGGCCGCCGCTCTCGGCTGTGCTGGTGAACAGCAGCCCGAGCAGCACCATCGCCACCAGGGCGCCCAGCAGGACGTTCCACGTGGAACGCAGCGAGCGGGTCTTCACCCACTCGCCACCGAGCAGGCCGGTGGTGCCGCCGGTCGGCGGCTGCTTCTCGGCGGCCTGCTCCTGCGGGGTGCTGGTGGTCATGACGGCTGCTCCTGGGTGCGGTACTCGCGGTCGTCGTGGGTGAGGGCCATGAAGGCCTCTTCGAGCGAGGCCTGGACCGGCGCGAGCTCGTGCAGCGCGATCCCGGCGCCGGCGGCCCGGTCGCCGACGGTCTCGGCGGTGACGCCGGTGACCAGCAGCAGGCCACGCTCCGGGGACTCGACGGTGACGTCGGGGCCGGTCAGCAGTCCGGCGAGCTCGCCGGCCCGCGGACTGCGCACCCGGACGGCGTCCCCACCGGCCCGGCGGATGAACTCCGCGGTGGAGACGTCGGCGACGAGCCGGCCGCGGCCCATCACGACCAGGTGCTCGGCGGTCACCGACATCTCGGCCATGAGGTGGGAGGAGAAGAAGACGGTGCGCCCCTCGGCGGCCAGCCCCCGGGCCAGGGTGCGGATCCACAGCACGCCGTCGGGGTCCAGCCCGTTCACCGGCTCGTCCAGCACGACGGTGGCCGGGTCGCCGAGCAGGGCGGTGGCGACGCCGAGGCGCTGGCCCATGCCCAGGGAGAACCCGCCGACCCGCTTGCCGGCGACGCTGGTCAGGCCGGCGAGGTCGAGCACGGTCTCCACCCGCTGCCTGGGCAGCCCGGCCGTCGCAGCCAGGGCCTGCAGGTGGGCGCGGGCGGTGCGGCCGGGGTGCAGGGCCCGGGCCTCGAGGAGCGCCCCGACCTGGCGGAGCGGGTCGCGGTGCTCGGCGTAGCGCTTGCCGTTGACCAGCGCCGTGCCGGCCGTGGGGTGGTCCAGGCCGAGCACCATGCGCATCGTCGTGGACTTGCCGGCGCCGTTGGGGCCCAGGAAGCCGGTCACGATGCCCGGTCGCACGGTCACGGTCAGGTCGTCGACAGCCGTCGTGGCGCCGTAGCGCTTGGTCAACCCGCGGAGTTCGATCACGGTGCCATGGTGCTCGACTGCCGGGCTGCCGGCGTCAGCCCGGGGGGCGGTCTTCGGGTGCTCCTGCAGGACGAGCCGGCGACCGCACCTGCCGCCACCGCGATTGCTCCAGGCCCCGCGGGATCGGGGCAGGCGCCCGGGGTTATCCGCGGGGAGGCCGGGGTATCCGCGAGCCGTCCGGCGGCAGACCGTCGGGTGTTCACCTCACACCTGGAGCACCACCATGGGCATCATCGGCTTCCTCGTCTTCGGCCTCGTCGTCGGCGCAGTCGCCCGGCTGATCAAGCCCGGCAAGCAGAACCTCTCGATCCTGGCCACCCTGGCCCTGGGCGTCGTCGGTTCGCTGATCGGTGGCGTCGTCGCCACCCTGCTGGGCACCGGCCGGTTCACCGAGCTCAACGTCATCGGCGCGATCGTGGCCATCGTCGCGGCCGTGCTGCTCATCGGTGTCGCCGAGAGCGTGACCGGCAAGCGCTCCGTGCGCAGCTGACCACCTGACCCGACGACCCCGGACGCGGTGCTGGCGTCCGGGGTCGTCGCACGTCCGGGCCCGGTCGAGCTGACACGACGATCGTCGTTGCCCTCGACCGTCGTCACGGTGCCCGCATGCGAGGACCCCAGGTCGTCGGGGTCGGCCTGCTGCTGCTCGCCGTCGCCGAGGTCTTCCGGCACGGCGCCCGCCAGGCCCGCGACGTCGACGGTCTGGTGTGAGCCGTTCCCGCACGAGGACGACGAGGTCGTCCACCGGGTCCGCTGCCACCTCGACCGGTTGCTCACCGCCCGAAGACCGCTGGTCGAGCTCTCCCGGCAGGCCGGGGTCTCGGTGGTCGACCTGCCGGTGCTCGAGAACCACCGCGCCCGCGCCGTCCGCTCCAGCACGCTGACCTCCGGGTGTGCCGC
>JAOPVM010000361.1 GCA_025966215.1 Klenkia sp. | reverse complement strand
CCTGCTGGTGTTCCTCGACGGTGCGCACGCCCCCATCCTCACCCGGGCCGCGGTCCCTCGGCCCGGTGGCCGTCGTGCCGGGCCGCCGTGGGGTGACTAGGTTGCCAGCGTGGACGAGATCGACGCGATGCTGGCCGCCAACGCCGACTGGGTGACCCGGTTCCCGGGGTCCAAGCCGGTCCGACCCGCCCGACACGTCGCGGTGGTGGCGTGCATGGACTCCCGGATGCCGCTGTTCCCGCTGCTGGGCCTGGAGGTGGGCGACGCACACGTCATCCGCAACGCCGGCGGCGTGGTCACCGACGACACCCTGCGGTCGCTGACGATCAGCCAGCACCTGCTGGGCACCCGGGCGGTCGTGCTGGTGCACCACACCGACTGCGGGATGCAGAAGACCGACGACGCCGGTCTCGCCGACGTCGTCGAGGCCGCGACCGGGCACCGCCCCCCGTGGCAGGCCCGTACCTTCACCGACGTCGACGAGGACGTCCGGGAGTCGCTGCGGCTGCTGCGCGCCACCCCCTACCTGCTCTCCCACGACGTGCGCGGGACGGTCTACGACGTCGACACGGGTCGGCTGCGTGAGGTCTCCTGACCAGGCCTGTTCCGTAAGGTGACCGCCGTGCGCACCCCGACGGCCCCCGCCCGCCCGCGCGCCCTCGCCGCGGGCGTGCTCGCCGGCGCACTGCTGCTCACCGGGTGCACCAGCACCGTGGACGGCACGGCCAGCCCGGTGGGGCCGGCCACCACGTCGTCGGCCCCGCAGGGCACGCCTGCGGCGCCGGAGACCGGCGAGGCCCCCACCGGCCAGGTCACCCCGGCGCCGGAGATCGGCCCGGGCACCGGTGCCGAGGCCCGGCGGATCGCGTCGGTGAGCTCGCTGATCTCCACGACCAGCCCCGAGCGCACCGAGGGCTGCTTCCCGTCCGGTCCGTTCGGCAGCGCCAGCGGCATCGACGTCCTCTACTTCGGGGACGGCCGGGTGGAGCAGGAGCTGGACCGGTGGGGCTTCGTGGCCGCGTGGGGCAACTGCAACCAGGACCTGGCGAACAACGGCTCGCTGACGCTGGCCGCCGAGATGAGCGACCCCGACTCGGCGGTCTCGGCGGCCGAGGCGCTCAACGAGATCGGCCTGGACTTCGACCTCGGCAGCACCGAGCCGGTCGAGCTGCCCGACCTCGGCGTCACCGCGGCGCTGACCCCCGGCGGCGCGGACTCGGCGGGCAACCCGATCGACACCGCGCAGGCCTGGGTCCCGACCGGCCGGATGCTGGCCTACGCCTACGTGGACGCCCCCGCCGGCGGAGCGGTGGACCTGCTGACCCGGCAGCTGCAGGACCAGCTGGCCCTGCTGGTGGACTTCGAGCCCACCCCGCAGGACCAGGTCCCCGACCTGGACTCCGACCCGCTGGACCTGGCCCAGTACGCCCTGGCGCCACCCGGGGACCCGACCAGGTTCACCGGGGGCTACGACCTCGAGGGCTACCTCCGGTTCGCCATCGACCCGGTCGCCGAGCGGACCCTGCTCAGCAGCAACGGGTTCACCGGCTTCTACGCCAAGCAGTCCGGTGACGACGCCACCGACCTCGAGTACGCCGTCGCGCTCTACGCCTTCCCGACGTCGGTGCAGACCAACGCCGTGTACGAGGGGTTCCGCACGCTGGAGACCACCGAGTTCGGCGGCACCCCGTTCGTGCTGCCGGCGATCCCCGACGCCCCGTGCTTCGTCTTCGCCTCCGACGACACCGGGACGTCGTTCTACCAACGGTGCTACGTGGGCTTCGGCAGCCACCTGGCCAGCCTCGACGTGCTGGGTGTGACCGCCGTCGACGACTACACCCAGATGAACACCCTGCTGCCGCAGCAGCGGGACCTCATCGACGGCTGACCGGGGCGGTCGGGGTCCGCCCGGCTGGTATCGTCGTCTGCTGGCGCGCCTGCCGGCTGGTGCACGCGCGCTGTCGATCGTCTTCGATCCCGTCTCCCGTGCTCGGTGAGGCGACTCCACCAGCCACTCCGACGACGAGGAAGTGGGCCTCCGTGCGCACGTACACCCCCAAGCCCGGTGACATCACCCGGGCCTGGCACGTCATCGACGCCACAGACGTGGTGCTCGGTCGACTGGCCAGCCAGACCGCGCAGCTCCTGCGCGGCAAGCACAAGCCGATGTACGCCCTGCACATGGACGTCGGCGACTTCGTCGTCGTCATCAACGCGGGCAAGGTGGCGCTGACCGGCTCCAAGCGCGACGAGAAGACCGCCTACCGGCACTCGGGTCACCCGGGCGGCCTGAAGGCCATCAACGTCGGCGACGAGATCAAGACCCGCCCCGACCGCGTCATCGAGCGCGCCGTCAAGGGGATGCTGCCGCACAACACGCTGGGCCGGCAGATGCTCTCCAAGCTCAAGGTCTACGCCGGGCCCGAGCACCCGCACGCCGCCCAGCAGCCCCAGACCTACGAGATCAAGCAGGTGTCCCAGTGACCACCCCGATGACGGCCCCCCAGACCGTGACCGACGCCGACGGTCGCCCGATCCAGACCGTCGGCCGCCGCAAGGAGGCCATCGTCCGGGTGCGCCTGCTCCCCGGCACCGGCCAGTTCAAGCTCAACGGCCGCACCATCGAGGAGTACTTCCCCAACAAGGTGCACCAGCAGCTCATCCGTGAGCCGTTCGTGATCCTGGAGAAGGGCGAGCAGTACGACGTGGTGGGCCTGCTGCACGGCGGCGGGGTCTCCGGCCAGGCCGGTGCGCTGCGCCTCGCGATCGCCCGGGCGCTCATCGAGGTCGAGCCCGACGACCGCCCGGCGCTGAAGAAGGCCGGCTTCCTCACTCGTGACCCGCGGGCCACCGAGCGCAAGAAGTACGGCCTCAAGAAGGCGCGCAAGGCGCCCCAGTACTCCAAGCGCTGACCGGGCAGTCCGTGGGTCGCCTCTTCGGGACCGACGGCGTCCGGGGTCGGGCCAACGCCGACCTCACGCCGGAGTTGGCCCTCTCGGTGGCACGTGCTGCCGCCAGCGTGCTCGCCGACCGCGACGGGACCTCGCGTCCCGTCGCGGTCGTCGGC
>JAOPVM010000349.1 GCA_025966215.1 Klenkia sp. | reverse complement strand
CTCGTGGACTTCCTGGCGAAGCTCGATCTCGACGAGGAGACCCGGCGCCGGGCGGAGATCAACCCGCTCCGGGTGCTCGACGACAAGCGGCCCGAGGTGCAGGCGCTGCTCGTCGGCGCACCGCTGTTGATCGACCACCTGTCGGACTCCACGAAGGCGCACTACGACGCCGTCCGCCAGCACCTCACCGACCTCGGGGTGAGCTGGACCGAGGCGCCGCGGCTGGTGCGCGGGCTGGACTACTACACGAAGACGACCTTCGAGTTCGTGCACAACGGGCTCGGCTCGCAGTCGGCGATCGGCGGCGGCGGGCGCTACGACGGGCTGTCGGCCGCGCTCGGCGGTCCCGACCTCTCCGGCATCGGCTACGCGGTCGGGGTCGACCGGACGCTGCTGGCGGTGCAAGCGGAGGGGTTGGACGTCGTGACCTCGGCCGGCGTGCAGGCGTTCGTCGTCCCGTTGGGCGCCGAGGCCAAGCGGCTGGCGGTGCGCCTGATCGGGCAGCTGCGCGAGGCCGGGGTCTCGGCCGACACCGTGTACGGCGACCGCGGCCTCAAGGGTGCGATGAAGGCCGCCGACCGGTCGGGTGCCTCGCACGTCGTCGTCATCGGCGACCGTGACCTGGCCGCCGGCGTGGGCCAGCTCAAGGACATGCGGACCGGGGAGCAGCACGCCGTCCCGGTGGGCGAGCTGTTCGAGACGGTGCGTGCGACGGTGGGGACGTGACTTCCATGGAGACCCGACCTCTCGGGCGTACGGGCGCGGACGTGTCGGTCATCGGCCTGGGGACGTGGCAGCTCGGCGGCGACTGGGGCGACGTCGACGACGACGCCGCGGCCGAGGTGCTCGACGCGGCTCTCGACGCCGGGGTCACGCTGCTCGACACCGCCGACGTCTACGGCGACGGCCGCTCCGAGGAGCGGATCCGGCAGGCGCTGACCACCCGCTCGGACCGTCCCTTCGTCGCCACCAAGGCCGGCCGCCGTGCCGACCCCTTCGAGGCCGCGACCTACACCCCGGAGAACCTGCGGGCGTGGATCGACCGGTCCCGCCGCAACCTCGGTGTGGACACCCTGGACCTGGTCCAGCTGCACTGCCCGCCGCCGGCCGTCTACTCCGACCAGCGCGTCTACGACACCCTCGACGGGTTCGTCGCCGACGGCTCCATCGCCGCCTACGGCGTCTCGGTCGAGACCGTCCAGGAGGGGCTGACCGCCCTGCAGCACGAGGGCGTGCAGTCGATCCAGGTGATCCTCAACGTCTTCCGCCGCAAGCCGCTGGAGGAGCTGCTGCCCGCAGCCGGCCGAGCGCAGGTCGGGATCCTGGCCCGGGTGCCGCTCGCCTCGGGTCTGCTGACCGGCACGTACGACGAGTCCACGACGTTCGCCGCCGACGACCACCGCAGCTTCAACCGCAACGGCGAGGCCTTCGACGTCGGCGAGACCTTCTCCGGTGTGCCCTACGACGTCGGGCTGGCCGCCGCCCGTGAGGTCGCCGAGATCGTGCCCGCGGGCACGACGACGGCGGCCTTCGCGCTGCGCTGGGTGATCGACCAGCCCGGCGTCACCGCCGTCATCCCCGGGGCGCGCAACGTCGAGCAGGTGCTCGGCAACGTCGCCGCCGCCACCCTCGCGCCCCTCACCTCCGACCAGCTGGCCGCTCTGGAGCGGGTGTACGACGAGCGCATCCGCGCCCACGTGCACGACCGCTGGTGACCCCGACGACGGCTGTCCCGCCCCACCGCCCCGAATCCTGAGAGGCACTTCCTTGTTGCGCACCCACGACGCCGGCACCCTCCGGGCCGCCGACGCCGGCACCACCGTCACCCTGGCCGGCTGGATCGCCCGTCGCCGCGACCACGGCGGGGTGGTCTTCCTCGACCTGCGCGACGGCTCGGGCTACGCCCAGGTCGTCGTGCGGGAGGAGGAGGCACACGCGCTGCGCAACGAGTACTGCGTGCTCGTCACCGGCGCCGTCCAGGCCCGCCCGGCCGGCAACGAGAACCCCGACCTGCCCTCGGGTGAGATCGAGGTCGTGGCCACGTCGCTGGAGGTGCTCTCGTCCTCGGCCCCGCTGCCGTTCCCGATCGAGACCACCCAGGCCGCCGGGGACGACGTCCGGTACTCCTACCGGTACCTCGACCTGCGGCGCCAGGGCCCGGCGTCGGTGCTCAAGCTGCGCAGCGAGGTCAACCGGGTCGCCCGCGGGGTGATGGCCGCCCAGGGGTTCACCGAGGTGGAGACGCCGTCGCTGACCCGCTCCACCCCCGAGGGCGCCCGGGACTTCGTCGTCCCGGTGCGGCTGCAGCCCGGGTCCTGGTACGCGCTGCCGCAGTCCCCCCAGCTGTTCAAGCAGCTGCTGATGATCGGCGGGCTGGAGCGCTACTACCAGATCGCCCGCTGCTTCCGGGACGAGGACTTCCGCGCCGACCGGCAGCCGGAGTTCACCCAGCTGGACTTCGAGATGAGCTTCGTCGACCGGGACGACGTCCTGGACGTCGCCTCCTCCGTGGTCACCGCGCTGTGGAAGGAGCTCGCCGCGCACGACGTGGGCGAGATCCCGCGGATGACCTACCGCGAGGCCATGGACCGCTTCGGCTCGGACAAGCCCGACCTGCGCTTCGGCCTG
Source organism: Klenkia sp. (assembly GCA_025966215.1). Lineage (GTDB taxonomy): Bacteria > Actinomycetota > Actinomycetes > Mycobacteriales > Geodermatophilaceae > Klenkia. The sequence continues at coordinate 365 of JAOPVM010000349.1, read as the reverse complement.
GAGCTCGTGGAGCTGACCTCGTACTTCGCCGACACCCCGTTCCGGGTGTTCCAGTCGCCCTACGTCGGCGCCGTCGTCATGCCCGGTGGCGGCTCGCAGCCCCGCCGCACCTTCGACGCCTGGCAGGACTGGGCCCGCTCCCGCGGCGCGAAGGGGCTGGCCTACGTCACCGTGGCCGAGGACGGCACCCTCGGCGGCCCGGTCACCAAGAACATCTCCGACGCCGAGCGCGCGGGTCTGGTCGAGGCCGTGGGGGCTTCTCCCGGTGACTGCATCTTCTTCGCGGCCGGGCAGCGGCGCACCTCCCAGGAGCTGCTGGGGGCGGCCCGCAACGAGATCGCCAAGCGGCTCGAGCTGATCGAGCC
>JAOPVM010000339.1 GCA_025966215.1 Klenkia sp. | reverse complement strand
GCTGGACCTTCATGCACCACCCCTTCACCTCACCCACCCCGGAGTGGCGGGAGCGGTTCGCCGAGGACAAGGGCGCGGCGCTGTCCGATGCCTACGACCTGGTGATCAACGGCAACGAGTGCATGTCCGGCTCGGTCCGCATCCACGACGCCGCGCTGCAGGAGCGGGTGTTCGAGACCCTGGGCATGTCGACCGAGGAGGCCCGGGACCGCTTCGGGTTCTTCCTCGAGGCCTTCGCCTACGGCCCGCCGCCGCACGCCGGTGCCGCCCTCGGGTGGGACCGCCTCACCGCCCTGCTGGCCGGGGTGGACTCCATCCGCGAGGTCATCGCCTTCCCGAAGACCGGGGCGGGCTACGACCCGCTGACCGGCGCCCCCACGCCGATCAGCGACGCCCAGCGCACGGAGGCCGGCATCGACTGGACGGCACCGCCGCCCACCCCCGCGGAGGCCTGATCGGGCTGGGTAGCGTGGCTCACATGCTGCGTGCCCGCACCCTGCTCGGACCCGGACCCTGCAACCCCTACCCGGAGGCCACCGTCGCCCTCGGGCAACCGCTGCTGGGCCACCTCGACCCGCTCTTCCTCCAGGTGCTCGACGAGACCTCCGACCGGTTGCGCACCGTCTTCGGCACGGAGAACCGGCGCACCCTGCCGCTGTCGGCCACCGGCTCGGCCGGCATGGAGGCCGCGTTCGTCAACACGCTGGGCCCTGGCGACGTCGCCGTCGTCGCGGTGAACGGCCTGTTCGGCAAGCGCATGGTCGAGGTGGCCTCCCGCACCGGGGCCGAGGTCGTGGCCGTCGAACACGAGTGGGGCCAGCCGGTGGACGCCGACCGGGTGCTGTCGGCGCACCCCGCACCCAAGGTGATCGCCGCGGTGCACGCCGAGACCTCCACCGGGGTCGAGTCCGACATGGCCGCCCTCGGTGCCGGGAAGGGCGACGCGCTGCTGGTCGCCGACTGCGTGACCTCCCTCGGCGGCATCCCGGTGGCGCTGGACGCGTGGGGCGTCGACATCGCCTACTCCGGCTCGCAGAAGTGCCTCGGCGTCGCCCCCGGGCTCGCCCCGTTCACGATCAACGACCGGGCCTGGGAGCGGCGGATCGCCCGCCCGCAGTCCTGGTACCTCGACCTCGGGCTGCTGGGCGGCTACGCGGGTGAGGCCGGTGGCTCCGGGGGTCGCACCTACCACCACACCGCGCCGACCGGCATGGTCGTGTCGCTGCACGCGGGCCTGGGCCGGGTGCTCGAGGAGGGGCTGGCGGCCGTGCACGCCCGGCACGCCGCCGCCGGTGCCGCGCTGCAGTCCGGCCTCGAGTCGCGCGGGATGCGGCTGTTCGCCGCCGAGGGCCACCGACTCCCCGAGCTGACCACCGTCTGGGTGCCCGAGGGCGTCGACTCCGCCGCCGTGCGCAAGCGTCTGCTGGACGAGTACGACCTGGAGATCGGCGGCGGCGTGGGCGAGTTCGCCGCCACCGTCTGGCGGATCGGCCTGATGGGCCACAACGCCACCCAGGCCAAGGTCACCCAGGTCCTCGCCGCCCTGGACGCCGTCCTCGCCTGACCACCTCTCCGCCGAGAGTGCAGTTGCTGTCGTCCAGCGCGGCGCGTCGTCGCGTGTCGGCGACAGCAACTGCACTCTGGACGCTCACCAGCGGGCGCCGCGGCTGAGCAGCGCCCGGCCCACCCGGTCGACGACCACGCCGGGGCGGTCCAGGTGGACGTCGGCGAACCTCAGCACCAGCCACCCGTCGGCGGCGGTGAGGGAGTACCGGTCGACGTCCCGGCGGAACTGGTCGCGGCCGGCGTGCTGCCGGCCCTCGTACTCCACGAGCACCTTCCAGCGCGGGTAGCCCAGGTCGCCGTGCACGGCGACCCGCCCCCACCGGTCCTGCACCGGCACCTGGACCTCCGGGTCGGGCAGCGGGCTGTCCACCAGGGTCCACCGGAGCAGGCTCTCCGGTCGCGAGGCGGCGCCCGGGTGCAGCACCGGGGCCACCCGACGGGCCAGGACGACGCCGGGACTGCCTGCCGCCCGGTCCAGGCGACCGGCCAGCTCGGCGCGGTCGAGGTGACCGGTCCGCAGGAGGGCGTCCCCGACCACCACCAGCTCGCCGGCGGCGCCCCCGGCGCACAGATCGAGCCAGGTCCGTGCCGGGCTGGTCAGCCGCAGACCCCGGTGCTCCCGCACGTCGTCCACGCCCAGGGTGCGGACGGTGACGCTCAGCCGGCGTCGCCGCGGCGGGACCACGCCGCGAGGGACGACGAGCTGCAGGGGGCCGGCGGTGGTGACCGGCGCACCCCACAGCGCGGCGGCGGTGAGGTGGGAGAAGGCGGCCGAGCCGGGGACGACGCGGGCCACGGCGTGGCAGGCGGCGTCCAGGGTGAGCGGCTGGGCGCGGGAGACGTAGGACCCGCGGGTGACCCGGATCCCGTCGTCCCTCAGCTGGGCGCGGGTGAGCCCCGCCCGCCGGGCGTCCTGCCAGGTGTAGAAGGGCGCGAGTCCGCCGTCGGCCATGGGCCGCAGCCTGGGGTGGCGTCGTCCCCCGTGGGGCAGCCCTCGGACATCTGTGGACGGCGGCCTGCGTTGTGGATCAGGCGGCGTTCAGGCGGCTCAGCTGGTCGGCCGACAGGGTCAGCTCGGTGGCGCCGGCGGAGTCCTGGATGCTCCTGGGCCTGCTGGCACCGGGGATGGGGAGGACCACCTCGGACTGGGCCAGGTGCCAGGCGAGGGTGACCTGGTAGACCGACACCCCCAGCTCCTCGGCGACCGCGGCGAACTCGCCGGCCGTGGAGGCCAGCGAGCCGGCGTCGCCCATCCCGCCGAAGGGGCTCCACGGGAACCAGGCGAGCCCGGCCTGGGCGCAGTGCGCCAGCTCGCCGGCCGAGGAACGGAAGCCGGGGGAGAACTGGTTCTGCACGCTGACCAGGGCGTCGCCGCAGACGGCCCGGGCCTCGTCGATCTGGGCGACGTCGGCGTTGGAGATGCCGATCATCTGGATCTTGCCGGCGTCGTAGAGGTCCTTCATGCCGCCCATCGAGTCCGCCCACGGCGTCTCCGGGTCGGGGCGGTGGAACTGGTACAGCCCGATCGCGTCCACGCCCAGGGCCTGCAGGGAGGCGTCGCAGGCCCGGCGCAGGTGCTCGGGTGACCCGTCGAGCAGCCACTACTGCCCCGGGCGGGTGTGCCCGGCCTTGGTCGCGATGAGCACGTCGGCCGACCCGCCCCAGGATCTGACGGCGCGGGCCACGGTGCTCTCGTTGTGC
>JAOPVM010000331.1 GCA_025966215.1 Klenkia sp. | reverse complement strand
CAAGGCCGGTGCGCCCGCCGCGCCAGCCCGGCCGGCCGCGACGCTGCCCGAACCCCCCACCGCGTGACCACCACCCACGCCTACGGGGACGACGACCAGCAGTTCCTCGAACTGACCCTGCCGGCCGGGTCGGACCCGGCGCCGGTGGCCGTCGTCCTGCACGGCGGCTTCTGGCGGGCGGCCTACGGGGTCGACCTGGCCCGGCCGCTGGCCGCCGACCTGGCCACCCGCGGCTGGGCGGCCGTCGCGGTGGAGTACCGCCGGGTCGGCACCGGTGGTGGGTGGCCCACGACGCTGGACGACGTCGCCGCTGCGCTGGACCTGCTGCCCGACCTGCCCGACGCCGCCCGGTTGGACCTCTCCGTGCTCGCGGTCGTCGGGCACTCCGCCGGCGGGCACCTGGCCGGCTGGGCCACCGGCCGGCACCTGCTCCCGGCCGGTGCCCCCGGCGCCGACCCGCGCACGCGGGTCACCGCGGCGGTCCTGCAGGCCGGCGTGCTCGACCTCGAGCTGGCGGCTGCGCAGGGCATGGGCGACGGCGCGGTGACCGACTTCCTGGGCGGCCCGCCCGAGGAGCACCCGGACCGCTACGCCGTGGCGTCCCCGACCCGACTGGCCCCCACCGGGGTGCCCGTGCTGTGCGTGCACGGCGAGGCCGACACCACCGTGCCCCCGCAGCAGACCCGGCGGTACGCCGAGGTGGACCCCTCCGCCGAGGTCGCGCTGGTCGAGGGCGACCACATGGTCGTCATCGACGTCACCGGCCCTGCCTGGCAGATCACCACGTCGTGGCTGGACCGACACCGGACAGCGGGCCCGCACCGTCCTACGCTGGTGCCGTGACCGAGACCCGCGCGCCGAGCTGGTTGTCCCGCACGCTGCACAAGCTGACGGCCGACGACCGGACCATCGACGCCCAGGAGCTGCAGTCCGACGTCGCCACGGCCGGCTGCGAGCCGGTCAGCGCCTGCCGCAAGGGCCAGGTCGTGACGGTGACCGGACGGCTCAAGTCCGTGGTCTACACCCCGCGGGAGACCGTGCCGACCCTGGAGGCCGAGCTGTTCGACGGCTCGGGCTCGGTGACGTTGGTCTGGCTGGGTCGCCGGCGCATCCCGGGCATCGAGCCCGGCCGCACGCTCACCGCCCGCGGCCGGTTCGCCTCCTTCGAGGGGCGCCAGGTCGTCTACAACCCCTGGTACGAGCTGAGCGTCGGGTGAGCTCCACCGACGGCCGCAAGGCCCCGGTGGTCGACCGCCAGCTGGTCCTGGACCAGCTCGGCGGCTGGCGCGGGATGATCGACGTCTCGCTGCCGACGATCGCCTTCGTCATCGCCAACTCCATCGGCGGGCTGACCGTCGGCATCTGGGCCGCCGTCGGCGCCGCGGTGCTGGTCTTCGGGTTGCGGCTGGTGCGCAAGGAGAGCGTGCAGCAGGCGTTCTCCGGCCTCATCGGCGTCGCGATCGCCGTCGCGATCGCCCGGGCGTCGGGGGAGGCGCGGGACTTCTTCGTCCCCGGCCTCATCCGCAACGCCGCCCTCGGCGTCGTGCTGCTGGGCTCGATCGTGGTGCGCTGGCCGCTGGTCGGGGTGGCCGCGGAGTTCCTCGCCCCCAGTCACCTCGGCGCGATGGCCACGCACAGCCTGCGCGACAGCATGGGCGGCGGGAAGCTGTCCGGCCGGCTCACGGAGAAGGCCGCAGCGACCGCCGCCGCCGGGACCGCGCCGGCCGACCAGGAGCCCGACGCCGTCGCCGAGCGGCACTGGCGCACCGACCGGCGGATGGTCCGGGCCTACTCCTGGCTGACCCTGATGTGGGCGATGACCTTCCTGGTCCGCTTCGCCGTCCAGGGGCTCCTCTACTGGCAGGACCAGGTGGAGCTGCTCGGCACCGCGTCGCTGGTGCTGGGGCTCCCGGTCACCGGCATCGCCCTCGTCGTCACCCTCTGGGCCGTCGCCCGCCTGCACCGGCACCGCACGCCTCCCGCCGCCGGGGCCTGAGCCGGGCGGCGGGGCCGTCAACAGCTGCCGTCGCGGCAGAGCAGCCGCCGGAGCTCCTCCTCGACATCGCCGTGCAGCACGAACAGCAGCTCGTCGCCGGCCTCGAGGGGCTCGTCGGGGGTGGGCGTGATGACCCGTTCGCCGCGCAGGATCGCGGTCAGCACCGTCTCCCGTGGCAGCGGCACGTCGCGCAGCGGACGGCCGACCCACGGGGTGTCCTCGGCGAGGGTGATCTCGGACAGGTTGGCCGCGCCCTTGCGGAAGCTCATCAGCCGCACGACGTCACCGACGGTGAACGCCTCCTCGACGAGTGCGGCGAGCACCCGCGGGGTGGAGACGGCGACGTCCACGCCCCACGCCTCGGTGTAGAGCCACTCGTTGCGCGGGTCCTTGACCCGGGCGACGACCCGGGCGACCGCGAACTCGGTCTTGGCCAGCAGCGAGACGACCAGGTTGGCCTTGTCGTCCCCGGTGGCGGCGATGACCACGTCGCAGGTGGACAGGTTCGCCTCCTCCAGGGCGGAGACCTCGCAGGCGTCGGCCTGCACCCACTCGGCGCCGGGCACGGACTTGGCACGCACCTTGGCGCCGTTCTTCTCGATGAGCATCACGGTGTGCCCGTTGCCCAGCAGCTCCCCGGCGATGGACCGGCCGACCGCGCCGGCGCCGACGATGGCGATGCGCATCAGTGCTGCCCTCCTGCGGGGACGTTCTCGACCGCGTCGTGCACCTGGGCGGCGATGTCGTCGGTGGCGGCGACCACGAGGTGGTCCCCGGTCTGCAGCACGGTGCTGGCGCGGGGGAGCTGGGCCTCGCCGAAGCGCACCAACCAGGCGGCGCGGGCGCCGGTGGCGCGTTCGAGGTCGGCCAGCGGGCGGCCGACCCAGCCGTCGGTGACGGTGACCCGCATGAGCAGCACCTTGCCGGTGGGCTCGCGCCAGATCTCGGTGACCTTGACGCTGAGCAGCTCACGCATCAGCCGGTTCACCGTCCACGGGACGGTCGCGACGCTGGGGATGCCCATCCGCTCGTAGACCTCGGCCCGCTTGGAGTCGTAGATCCGGGCGACGACGTGCTCGACGCCGAAGGTCTCCCGGGCCACCCGCGCGGCGATGATGTTGGAGTTGTCGCCGCTGCTGACCGCGGCGAAGGCGCCGGCGGAGTCGATGCCGGCGTCGAGGAGGGTCTGCCGGTCGAACCCCAGGCCGGTGACCTGGCGGCCCTCGAACTCCGGGCCCAGCCGGCGGAACGCCTCGGCGTTCTGGTCGATGACCGCGACGCTGTGCCCGATCTCCTCGAGGCGACGGGCGATGGCCGATCCGACCCGACCGCAGCCCATGACGACCACGTGCACTGAGGTTCTCCCCGCGGGTCCCGCACCCCGGCGCGGACCGCCGGGGCGTACAGCGCGCGAACGTACACCCGCGGCACGACACGAAGCGGTCCTTCGGGGGGGCTCGCGCCCGCACCGTCCGTACCATCCGCTCGTGCCTTCGCTGTCCGACCTCGGGCAACTCCCCAAACGCCTCGTGCTCGGACGTCCCGTCCGCAGCGACCGGGCCGGGGAGTCCCTGCTGCCCAAACGGCTCGCGTTGCCGATCTTCGCCAGCGACCCGCTCTCCTCGGTGGCCTACGCCACCCAGGAGATCCTCATCGTGCTGACCCTGGCCGGGACGGCGTTCCTGTTCCTCGCGCCGTGGCTGGCGGTCGCCGTCGTCCTGCTGCTGGTCGTGGTGGTGCTGTCCTACCGCCAGGTGGTGCACGCCTACCCCTCCGGCGGAGGGGACTACGAGGTGGCGGCCAGGAACCACGGCCGGTTCGCCTCGCTGGTGGTGGCCAGCGCGCTGCTCACCGACTACGTGCTCACCGTGGCCGTGTCGGTCAGCGCCGGCACCGACAACATCATCTCGGCGTTCCCCGGTCTGGCCGAGCACCGCGTGCTCATCGCGGTCGTCCTGGTCGGTTTCCTCGCCGCGGCGAACCTGCGCGGCCTGCGGGAGTCGGGCAAGAGCTTCGCCGTCCCCACGTACCTGTTCGTCGCCGGGATCATGGTCATGATCGTCACCGGGTTCATCGAGTACTTCTTCCGGGACGCCTCGCTGGTGGCCGAGAGCGCGGCGTACACGATCACCCCCGAGCCCGGCTTCGACGACCTCACCGGGGTCGCGCTGGTGTTCTTCGCACTGCGCGCCTTCGCCTCGGGCTGCACCGCGCTGACCGGCGTCGAGGCGATCGCCAACGGGGTGCCGGCCTTCAAGCCCCCGAAGTCGAAGAACGCGGCCACCACGCTCGCCCTGATGGGCGGGATCGCCGCGACGATGTTCGCCGGTGTGACCGCGCTGGCGCTGTTCTCCGGGGTCAAGTACGCCGAGTTCCCCTGCGACCTGGAGGGGTTCACGAACTGCGCGACCGAGCCGCAACGCACGGTCATCGCCCAGGTCGCCAGCGCCGTCTTCGGCGGGGACACCTCGATCGGGTTCTTCTACATCCAGGCGGCCACCGCACTGGTGCTGATCCTGGCCGCGAACACCGCGTTATACGGCTTCCCGCTGCTGGGCTCGGTGCTGGCCCAGGACCGCTACATGCCCAAGCAGCTGCACACCCGTGGCGACAAGCTGGTCTACAGCAACGGCATCCTGCTGCTGGCCGGGTTCGCCGCGCTGCTGATCGTGGCCTTCCAGGCCGACTCCACCCGGCTGATCCAGCTCTACATCATCGGGGTGTTCACCAGCTTCACCATCGGCCAGTGGGGCATGGTCCGGCACTGGAACCGGGAGATGAGGACCGTCGAGGGCGCCGAGCGCCAACGGATGCGCCGCTCGCAGGTCATCAACACCATCGGCGGCTCGCTCACCACCGTGGTGCTGGTGATCATCGTGCTCACCAAGTTCACCCGGGGCGCGTGGCTGGTCATCCTGGTGATGCCGTTCATCTACCTGCTCATGCGACAGATCAACCGGCACTACACCCACGTCGCCGATCAGCTCGTGCCCAGCGGGGACTCCCGCACGCTGCCCTCGAAGGTGCACGCGGTCGTGCTGGTCAACAAGGTGCACAAGCCGACCCTGCGGGCGCTGGCGTTCGCCCGGGCCACCCGGCCCGACCAGCTCACCGCCCTCACGGTCAACGTCGACGACGCCGACACCCGCGGGCTGCAGGCGGACTGGGACCGCTACGACATCCCGATCCCGCTGACCGTGCTGGAGTCGCCCTACCGGGAGATCACCCGTCCGGTGGTCGACTTCGTCAAGGACATCCGGCGGGACAGCCCGCGCGAGCTCGTCGTCGTCTTCGTGCCGCAGTACGTGGTCGGACACTGGTGGGAGAACGTGCTGCACAACCAGAGCGCGCTGCGGCTGCGCTCCCGGCTGCAGTTCCAGCCCGGCGTGATGATCACGACGGTGCCGTGGCAGCTGGAGGGCTCGCGGGACCGGGAGGAGGAGCTGCAGCAGCGGTCGGCCGGGCCGGCTCCGGGTGACCTGCGGCGGGGGCTCGCCGAGGACCCCGACGCCCGATGAGCAGCTGGGTGGGTGACCGGTTCGAGGTCACCGTGGGGCCGGTCGCGCACGGCGGGCACTGCGTGGCCCGGCACGAGGGCCGGGTGGTCTTCGTCCGGCACGCGCTGCCCGGTGAGCGGGTCGTCGTCGCGGTCACCGAGGACCGGCACCCCGGCTACTGCCGGGCGGACGCCGTCGAGGTGCTGGAGGCGTCTCCGGACCGCGTCGAGCGGCCCTGCCCGGAGTCCGGTCCCGGGAGGTGCGGCGGCTGCGACTGGCAGCACGTCGACCCGGCCGCCCAGCGGCGGCTCAAGGGCGACGTGATCGCCGAGCAGTTCGCCCGCCTGGCCGGCATGGACGTGTCCCTGGACGTCGAGGAGCTGCCCGGTGGCGCGCTGCGCTGGCGTTCACGGGCCCGGTTCGCCGTCGACCGTGAGGGGCGTCCCGGTCTGCGGCCGCACCGCTCGCGGGACGTGCACGTGCTCGCCGACTGCCCGATCACCGTGGAGCCCGCGGTCGCGGCGGTCCTGGGGCGCACCTGGGACGGCGCCGGGGCGGTCGACGTCGCGGTCGACTCGGTCGGCGCCGTCACCACCACCCGGCTGGACCGGCGCGGGCACGCCCAGTCGACCAAGGTGGTGCGGCCGCCGGAGGCAGCCGCCGCGGACGGTCAGCGGGCCGAGCGGCGTGCCTGGCACCGGGACTGGCAGGTCGAGGGCACCGGCTTCTGGCAGGTGCACCCGGCCGCGGCGGACGCCCTGGTGGGGGCAGTGGCCCGCTACGCGGCGGTCACCCCGGGCGAGCGGGTGCTGGACCTCTACGCCGGCGCCGGCCTCTTCGGCGGGTCGCTGGCCCCCGGGGTGGGCACCACGGGCCAGGTGGTCTGCGTCGAGTACGACGCCGGGGCGTGCGCCGCGGCCGCGGACAACCTGTCCGACCTGCCGCAGGCCGAGGTCTGGCAGGGCGCGGTGGACGCCGAGGGGCTGACCGGGCTGCTGGCCGAGCTCGACGGACCACCCGACGTCGTCGTCCTGGACCCGCCGCGCGCCGGCGCCGGCACGCAGGTCAGCGCGGTGCTCGCCGACTCCGGGGCCCGCGCCGTGGTCTACGTGGCCTGCGACCCGGCGTCCCTGGCCCGCGACGTGGCCGTGTTCGCCGAGGCCGGCTGGTCGGTCACCGGGCTGCGGGCCTTCGACGCCTTCCCGATGACCGCGCACGTGGAGTGCGTCGCGCTGCTGGAGCCCGACCGGGCCTGAGTCCGGTGCGGTGTCGGACCCCCGGTGCACACTCGGGTGGTGACGTCGACCGGCCGCACCGAGCCCTCCCGGCAGGGGCTGGGCCGGGACGGCACCGCCCCGCCCGGCTGGCCCGAGGAGGTCCGCCCGCCCGGGGCGCCGGACTGGGAGCGCACCGCCATCACCTGGCTCTACGACCTGGTGCCCCCGGAGTACCGCGCCCACGAGGTGCTGCGCCGCTACCCGGTGCTGCTGGCCCGCTTCGCCGGCGACCACGTGACCGCCGGGCTCGAGGCTGCGCGCGCCGGCTGGCGCACGGTCCGGGTCGAGCTGGCCGACGAGCTGCCCCCGGAGGCCATGGAGGCCGCGGTCTCGGCCTACGAGCGGGAGGGTGCCCGGCTGGCCGCGGCGGCCCGCGCGGTGGAGATGGTGGGCGGCGCGCTGCGGGGCGAGCGGTGGGTGCCGCGGCTGTGACCCAGCTCCGACCCGGCTCCGACCCGGCTCCGACCACCCGGCTCGGTCCGGTCCCCGCGGCTACAGTCGATCGTGATCCGCCCTCCTCTGGAAGGACCCGTCCCCGCCGTGTCGTTGCTCCGCTCCGTGACCGGGCCCGCCGACGTGCGGGCACTGGCGCCCGACCAGCTCCCGGTGCTCGCCGCCGAGATCCGTGACGCCCTGGTGACCAGCGTGGCCAAGACCGGCGGACACCTGGGCCCCAACCTGGGCACCGTCGAGCTGACCATCGCCATCCACCGGGTCTTCGACTCCCCGCGCGAGCCGGTGGTCTTCGACACCGGCCACCAGGCCTACGTGCACAAGCTGCTCACCGGCCGGCTCGAGGGCTTCACCGGGCTCCGCCAGCGCGGCGGGATGTCCGGGTACCCGTCGCGGGCGGAGAGCGAGCACGACTGGGTGGAGAACAGCCACGCCTCGACCTCGCTGTCCTACGCCGACGGGCTGGCCAAGGCCTTCGCCGTCCGCGGCGACGTCCGGCCGGTGGTGGCGGTCATCGGCGACGGCGCGCTCACCGGCGGCATGGCCTGGGAGGCGCTGAACAACATCGCCGCCGTGAAGGACCGGCCGGTGGTCATCGTGGTCAACGACAACGGCCGCTCCTACTCCCCGACCATCGGCGGGGTCGCCGACGCGCTGGCCACCCTGCGGTTGCGGCCGGGCTACGAGCAGGTGCTCGACGCCGTGCGGCAGACCCTCACGAAGGCCCCGGTCGTCGGCAGCACGCTCTACGACGCCCTGCACGCGGTCAAGAAGGGACTCAAGGACTTCCTGAGCCCGCAGGGCATGTTCGAGGACCTCGGGATGAAGTACGTCGGCCCGGTCGACGGCCACGACGTCGCCGGCATGGAGTCCGCGCTGCGCCGGGCCCGGGCCTTCGGTGGCCCGGTGATCGTGCACGCGGTGACCACCAAGGGCTTCGGCTACGCCCCGGCCGAGACCGACCTCATCGACGCCTGGCACGCCACCGGCGTCTTCGACCCCGACAGCGGGGTCTCCTCCGCCGCGGCCGGCCGCGACTGGACCTCGGCGTTCTCCGACGAGCTGGTCGAGATCGGCGGGGAGCGCTCCGACGTCGTCGCCATCACCGCGGCGATGCTGCACCCCACCGGGCTGGCCCCCTTCGCCGAGCGGTTCCCCGAGCGGACCTTCGACGTCGGCATCGCCGAGCAGCACGCGCTGACCTCGGCCGCGGGCCTGGCGATGGCCGGACTGCACCCGGTGGTGGCGATCTACTCGACCGTCCTCAACCGGGCCTTCGACCAGCTGCTGATGGACGTCGCGCTGCACCGCCAGCCGGTCACCGTGGTGCTGGACCGGGCCGGGGTCACCGGCACCGACGGCGCCTCGCACAACGGGATGTGGGACACCTCGATCTGCGCGGTCGTCCCCGGGCTGCGGATGGCCATGCCGCGCGACGAGGCCACCCTGACCGAGGCATTGCGCGAGGCCCTCGCCGTCGCCGACGGGCCCACCGTGCTGCGCTTCCCCAAGGGCGCCGTCCCGCCGGACATCCCCTCGCTCGAGCGCCGCGGCCCGGTCGACGTGCTGCGCCGCTCCGCGGCCCGCGAGGTGCTGCTGGTCGCCTGCGGGTCGTTGGTGCCGATGGGCCTGGCCGCCGCCGAGCGGGCCGCCCGGCAGGGCATCGACGTCACCGTGGTCGACCCCCGGTGGGTGCTGCCGGCCTCGCCCGAGCTGGTCGCGATGGCCGCCGAGCACCGGCTGGTCGTCACCGTGGAGGACGGCGGCCGCTCCGGCGGCGTGGGGGACACCCTGGCCACCGCGCTGCGGGACGCCGAGTGCGACGTCCCGCTGCGCACCGTGGGCCTGCCCCAGCAGTTCCTCGAGCACGGCAGCCGCGGCGAGGTGCTCGCCGAGCACGGCCTCACCGAACAGGACCTGGCCCGGCGGATCGTCGAGTGGGCCGCCAAGATCGTCGACCGCGACGACGTCGCCGTCCGGGTGGGGGAGCAGTGAGCGACACGGTCATCGCCGAGATCCAGGTCGCGCCGTCCCCGCCGGGCACCCCGGAGGACCCGCACGCCCACGTGGAGGCGGCCATCGCGGTGATCCAGGGCTCCGGGCTGCGCTACGAGGTCGGCGCCCTGGGCACCACGCTCGAGGGCCCCGCCGACGCCGTGTGGGCGACGCTGCGCGCCGCCCACGAGGCGATGCTGGCCGCCGGGGCCACCGGCGGCATCAGCCACGTCAAGATCGCCCAGGTCGCCCGCACCATGGACTCCCTCACCCGCAAGTTCCGCTAGCTCCACCCCCGTAGAGCGCCCTCTCCGGGGGCCACGGCGACCCCAGGCGGGCGCGTTCTGGGGTCAGGCGGTGGTGGCGGCCTCGGTGAGGGGGTCGGCGGTCAGCTCGACCTGCCAGGGGCGGGCCCCGCCGTCGCGCAGGAACGCCGCCACGGTCTCCGGGGTGACGTCGGTGGGCGGGCTCCACATGAGCCGGCGCACGAGGTCCGGCGTGAGCAGGTTCTCCACCGGCACCGTCCACTGCTCGGCCAGCGCGGCCAGCCCGGCGCGGGCGGCCTGCAACCGCTTGTGCGCGGCGGGGTCGCGGTCGGCCCAGCGGTTCACCGGCGGCGGGCCGTCACCGGGCAGGCTGTGCGGCGGCAGGTCCCCGTCGGCGACTGCTCGGCCCTTCTGCAGCGCGGCGTACCAGGTCGAGGCCAGCTTCCGGTTGGCCCGGCCGCGGAAGACCGGCAGGTCGGACAGCTCCGCGTCGCTCTTCGGGTCCGCGGCGACCGCGGCCACGATCGCCGAGTCGGGCAGCACCCGGCCCGGCGCGACGTCGCGACGGCGGGCCAGCAGGTCGCGGGCCTCCCACAGGGCCCTGAGGACGGCGAGCTGGCGCCGGCTGCGCAGGCCGTGCATGCCCGAGGTGCGGCGCCACGGGTCGACCCGGGGCGCGGCGGGTCCGGCCGCGAGGATGGCCGCGAACTCCTGCCGGGCCCACTCGGTCTTGCCCTGCTCGTCGAGGATGGCGGCCAGGGCGTCCCGCAGGTCGACCAGCACCTCGACGTCCAGCGCGGCGTAGACCAGCCAGTCGGCCGGCAGCGGTCGGGTCGACCAGTCCGCGGCCGAGTGGCCCTTCTGCAGGCTGAACCCCAGCAGCGACTCCACGACCGCGCCCAGGCCCACCCGGGGCTGACCGGTGAGCCGGGCGGCGAGCTCGGTGTCGAACAGCCGGGTGGGCACCAGGCCGATCTCGGCCAGGCAGGGCAGGTCCTGGTTGGCGGCGTGCAGCACCCACTCGGCGTCGGCGATGGCCTGCTGGACCGGACTCAGGTCGGGCAGGGGCACCGGGTCGACCAGCCCCGTGCCGGCCCCGGCGCGGCGCAGCTGCACCAGGTAGGCCTTCTGGCCGTACCGGTAGCCCGAGGCGCGCTCGGCGTCCACCGCCACGGGTCCGCTGCCGGCCGCCAGCGCCCCGGCGTAGCCGACCAGCGCGGTGGAGGTCTCGATGACCGGCGGCAGCCCGTCCCGGGGGGCGAGCAGCGGGACGGCGGTCGACACGGGCTCCTCGACGGGGGGCGCCGTCTCCTCGCTCACGCGATCACCCCGCTGCGGATGCCGAGGGCGACCATGTGCGCACGGTCGCCGGTGCCGAGCTTGCGCGCGATCCGGGACAGGTGGCTCTTCACGGTGAGTGCGGACAGGTCCACCAGGGCACCGATCTCCTTGTTCGTGTGTCCTTCGGCGACGAGCCGGAGGATGTCGCGTTCGCGGACCGACAGCTCGCCGGTCCCGTCGTCCGGGCCGGACCGGGTGAGCCCCAGCGCGAGGCTGCTGGCGATCCCGGGGTCGGCGTAGACCTCACCGGACAGCGCGCAGCGCAGCCCCTCGGTGAGGGTGGTCAGGGGCGAGGACTTGAGCAGGTAGCCGGCCACACCGGTCAGGACCGCCGCCCGGACGACGGCCGGGTCGGTGACCGCGGTGAGCACGACGGTCACCGGCCACCCGTCAGTGCGCAGCGTGGGCAGCAGCTCGAGCCCGCGGCCGGGGTCCCGTGGGCCCTCGGCACCGCGGACGCCGTCCGGGCCGGCGTCCCGGCCCACCTCGGGCAGGTCGACGTCGAGCACGCAGAGTGCCCGCGGTCCCGAGACGTGCGCCCGCATCCGGGCCTCCTCCAGGGAGGCGGACTCCTCGACCTCGCGGGCACCCAGGTCGCGCAACCGCGCGGCGAGGGCCTCGCGCACCAGCGGTGCGGGGTCCACGACGAGCGCGGTGGCGTCCGGGGGCAGCGCCGTCCCGTCCGGGCGGCCAGGCCCCCGGGGGGTCCTCAGGTGATCGGGCATGTCTCCACGTGCGGTGCGGCGGTCGTTCGGCCCAGCGGCCGCTGCTCCGGATGGAGCAGCGGCGGCGAGTCTACGAGCCGCTGCCGCCGGACGCCCGGCTGATCAGGTGCACCCCGGGCGGGGGCAGCCCGGCGGCGTTGCCCAGCACCTCGAGCCAGGCGGTGAGGTGTCGGTCGAGGTCGGTGTCGCTGGCGGTCCAGGACGCCCGGATCTCCACGTCGACGGAGTGCTCGGGGCCGGCGATGTCGCCGAAGCGGGTCGAGGCGGTGCGGGTCACGGTGCCGCCCACGGAGTGGTGGCCGGCGTCGTGGTCGACCAGGGCCTCGGTCAGCCAGCTCCAGGCGACCTCGGAGAACATCTGGTCGTCGACCATCGTCTCGTCGGTGACCGCCGAGACGTAGCCGACGCAGCGGGTGGTGCCGTCCCAGGCCTCGTGGCCGGCCGGGTCGAAGAGCACGATGAAGCGGCCGCTGGCGATCTCGACCTCGTCCTCGCCGGCGATCTCGCCGGGCTCGGCGACCCGGGCGCCGACCGCGTGCGACCAGGGGGCCAGCCGCTGCGGGGCCGGGATGTGCTCGAGCACGATCTCCGGCCGGGACCGCACGGTGGCCAGCGAGTCCAGGGCCGCCTGGAAGTCGGCGGGGGGAGCGGGGGTCCCGGCCGCGTCGTCCGGCCTGCGCTGCTGCTCCACGTCCGCAATGTAGGCGGGTGCACGTGGGGCCACCCCTCCCGACGCGCCGCCCGGGTGATCATGCCCGCACCCGGGTGGCCCCGAGGTCTGGGAGGATGGCCGGTCGTGGGCACAGCTGCGACACCCGGAACCCCGAACGCGACGACCGGACCGGCCGACTCGGACCTGGTGCGCGCCGCGCTCGGTCGCGAGGTCCGCCGCACCCCGGTGTGGTTCATGCGCCAGGCCGGCCGCTCGCTGCCGGAGTACCGCGCGCTGCGGGCCGGCACCGCGATGCTCGCGGCCTGCCAGGACCCCGACCTGGTCACCGAGATCACCCTGCAGCCGGTCCGCCGGCACGGGGTGGACGCCGCGATCCTGTTCTCCGACATCGTGCTGCCGCTGGTGGTCGCCGGGATCGACATCGACATCAAGCCCGGTGTCGGCCCGGTCATCGCCCACCCGGTGCGCAGCGTGGCCGACGTCGACGCGCTGCCCGACCTGGAGCCCGAAGCGCTGGGCTTCCTGGCCACCGCGGTGTCCCGGCTGACCGCCGAGCTGGGCGACACCCCGCTGATCGGGTTCGCCGGCGCCCCGTTCACCCTGGCCACCTACCTGATCGAGGGCGGGCCCTCCAAGGAGCACGCCCGCACCAAGGCCTTCATGTACGCCGAGCCGCAGGCCTGGGAGCGGCTGCTGGCCAAGCTGTCGGTGTCGGCCGCGGTCTTCCTGCGCACCCAGGTCGACGCCGGGGCCTCCGCGGTCCAGCTCTTCGACTCCTGGGCCGGGGTGCTCTCGGCCACCGACTACGCCACCCGGGTGCTGCCGCACTCCCGGGCGGTCTTCGACGGCCTGGGCGACCGGGCCGCCGGGGTGCGCGACGTGCCCCGCGTCCACTTCGGGGTGGGCACCGGCGAGCTGCTGCCGCTGATCGGGGACGCCGGCGCCGACGTCGTGGGCGTCGACTGGCGGGTGCCGCTGGACGAGGCCGCGCGCCGGGTGGGCCCCGGGTACTCCTTGCAGGGGAACCTCGACCCGGCCGTGCTGCTGGCCGACCGGGAGACCCTGGACCGCGAGGTGCGCCGGATCGTCGAGCAGGGCCGCGCGGCCCGGGGCCACGTGATCAACCTGGGCCACGGCGTGCTGCCCGACACCGACCCCGGCGCGATCACCCACGTCGTCGAGCTGGTGCACGAGCTCACCGCCCGCTGATGGGCCGGGTCGTCGTCGTCGGTGCCGGGATCACCGGGCTCACCGCAGCGTTCGCCTGGTCCCGCACCCGCCCGGACGACGAGGTGGTCGTGCTGGAGGCCGGCGACCGGGTCGGCGGCAAGCTGGGCCGGGTCCGGCTGGCCGGCGCCTGGTACGACACCGGCCCCGAGGCGGTGCTGGCCCGGGTGCCCGAGGCGCTGGAGCTGATCGCCGAGCTGGGGCTCACCGCCATCGCCCCGACCACCACCCAGGCCGCCGTCGTGCTGCCCGACGGCCGGCACCCGCTGCCCGCCGGCACCCTGCTGGGCGTGCCCACCTCGGCCGAGGGCCTGGAGACGGTGCTGTCACCCGAGGGCGTCGCCCGGGTGCGCGCCGAGGCATCGTTACAGCCACTGCACGTTGCCGGCGACGCCCCGGTGGGGGCCCTGCTGCGCCAGCGGATGGGCGACGAGGTGGTCGACCGACTGGTCGAGCCGCTGCTGGGCGGGGTCTACGCCGGGCAGGCCGACCGGTTGTCGCTGGCCGCCACCATGCCGGCCCTGGCCGCCCAGCTGCCCCGGCACGGCACCGTGCTGGCCGCGGCCGCTGCCGCCCGGGACGCCGGGGCGCGCA
>JAOPVM010000318.1 GCA_025966215.1 Klenkia sp. | reverse complement strand
GCTGGACGCCGGGGACGGAGTGCACCGTCCCCCCGTCCGGCGGCGGCGGGCTCGTGGCGCCGGCGCGGGGGACGACGCCGCCCGGGCCGACCAGCGTGGCCGCGTCCGCCCGGTCCTGCTCGGTGGTGTCCGCGGGCATCGCCAGGAACGGCGAGACGTCGGCCGGGCAGCGGACCACCCGGCCGAGCACGTGCGCGGTGGTCGTCGTCAGGACGCCACCGCCGACTCCCCGTCGGTGCGGCGCAGCGGCAGGCCGAGGTGCTCGCGCAGCGTCGTGCCCGCGTAGTCGGTGCGGAAGACGCCGCGCTCCTGCAGCAGCGGCACCACCTGGTCGACGAAGGGGCCCAGCCCGCCCGGGGTGATGTGCGGGGCGAGCACGAACCCGTCGCTGGCGTCGCTCTGGACGTGCTCGTCGATGGTGGCGGCGACCGTCGCCGGGGTGCCGATGAAGGACTGCCGGCCGGTCACCTCCACGATCAGCTCACGCGTGGTGAGGCCCTCGGCCTCGGCCTTCGCCCGCCACTCGTGGGCGGTGGCCACCGGGTCGCGGTGCATGCGCACGCTGGCCCGGCCCTTGGCGATGGTGTGCTCGCCGACGAGGGGGTCGACCGAGGGGAGCGGGCCGTCGGGGTCGTGGTCGGAGAGGTCCCGGTTCCACAGCTGCTCGAGGAACGCGATCGCCGTCGCCGGGGAGACCTGCGCCATCCGGACCTCGTGCGCCAGGTCCCGGGCCTCGGCCTCGGTGTCCCCGAGCACGAAGGTGGCCGCCGGCATGATCAGCAGCTCGTCGTGGGTGCGGCCGAAGCGGGGCAGCCGGCCCTTGACGTCGGCGTAGAACGCCTGACCGGCCTCCAGCGTGCTGTGCCGGGAGAAGATCACGTCTGCGGACGCCGCGGCGAAGTCCCGACCCTCGTCGGAGTCCCCGGCCTGGAACACCACCGGCCGGCCCTGCGGGCTGCGGGGGACGTCGAACTGCCCGCTGATGTCGAAGAACCGGTCGCGGTGGCTGAAGGCGCCGGGGTGCGGGTCGGTGAGGAAGGTGCCGCTGTCGGCGTCGGCCAGCACCTCGTCCCCGCGCCAGGAGTCGAAGAGCTCCAGCGCGGTCTGCAGGAAGGACTTGGCCCGGTCGTACCGGTCGGCCTGGGCGAGGAAGCCACCGCGGCGGAAGTTCTCCCCGGTGAAGGCATCCCAGGAGGTGACCACGTTCCAGGCCGCCCGCCCGTCGGAGAGGTGGTCCAGGCTGGCGAACTGCCGGGCCACCTCGTAGGGCTCGTTGAAGGTGGAGTTGATCGTGCCGGTGAGCCCGATCCGCTCGGTGACCGCGGCGAGGGCCGCCAGCACGGTGAAGGTGTCGGGTCGGCCGACCACGTCCAGGTCGTAGATGCGGTCGTTCTGCTCCCGCAGCCGCAGGCCCTCGGCGAGGAACAGGAAGTCCAGCTTCCCGCGCTCGGCGATCTGGGCGAACTCCCGGAAGGACTCGAACTCGACGTGGCTGCCCGAGGCCGGGTCGCTCCACACGGTGGTGTTGTTGACGCCCGGGAAGTGCGCGGCGAGATGGATCTGTTTGGTCATCGTCGTCTCCTCAGGCGTGGGCGTAGCGGTTGGCGGGGCGGGTGAGGCCGAGCAGCCCGCGCAGGGTGTCCGCCTCGTACCCGGTGCGGAACAGGCCCCGGCGCTGCAGCTCGGGCACCAGGGCGCGGGTGACCTGACGCAGGTCGTGCGGCAGGGTCGCCGGCCGCAGCCGGAACCCGGTCAGCCCGGCCTGCTGCCAGTCGGCGAGCAGGTCGGCCAGCTGGACCGGCGTCCCGGTGAACACGTGCGCGTCGCTGGTGAACGCGGTGCCGGCGCGCTCGTCGAGGCGGGCCAGTCGCTCCCGGGCGGTGGTCTCCTCGTCGTCCAGCACCACCACGAGGTCGCCGAACACGTGCACGGTCTCCTCCGCGCGGCCGGCCGCGGCCTGCTCCTCGCGGACGGCGGTGACCAGCCGGGCGGCGTCCGCGGCGTCGGTGGGGGTGACGAACCCGAGGTCGGCGGACCGGCCGATCAGCCGCCACGGCACCTGCGCGTGGCCCAGGGCCGCGACGACGGGCTGACCCTGCGGCGGGCGCGGGGTGATCGAGGGGCCGCGCACGGAGAAGGCCCGGCCCTCGAAGTCGACGTAGTGCAGCTTGTCCACGTCCACGAAGCGGCCGGTGGCGGCGTCCCGGATCTCCGCGTCGTCCTCCCAGCTGTCCCAGAGCCGGCGGAGCACCTCGACGTACTCGGCCGCCTCGTCGAACAGCTCGGTGACCAGCGGCCCGGTGGCGGCGCTCGCCCGGTCGACCGGCGGGAGCTCCCGGCGACCGAAGTGAGCGGCGGTGTCCGGCCGGGCGGCCACCTGGACGCGGATGCCGGCCCGGCCGGTGCTCACGTAGTCCAGCGTGGCGATCGCCTTGGACAGGTGGAACGGCTCGGTGTGGGTGACCACGGCGGTCGGCAGGAACCCCAGGTGGCGGGTGGTGGGCGCGACCCGGGAGGCGACGAGCACCGCGTCCAGCCGGCCGCGCACCCGGTCGGTCCGGTCGTCGGGGGTGAACGGGTCCTCGGACTGCAGGTTCAGCGCGTCCTCGATGGTCACCGCGTCCAGCAGGCCGTGCTCGGCCTCCGCGGCGAGGTCCACCCAGTACCCGGCGCGCAGCAGCTCGCGGGGGCGGGCGTCGGGCTCGCGCCAGGCGGCGGGGTGCCAGCCGGCGCCGTCCAGGGCGGCCACCAGGTGCAGCGGGGTCTGGGTCATGTCGTCTCCGGTTCGGCTGGGCGCGCCCCGGACACCGGGGGGCGTCCCCCGGCCGGTGGGCGGGCGACGGTCGTCGGTGGCACAGGGCTCTCCTCGTGCGGCGTCCACGCTTGCGGAGGGGTGGCCTCCGCCGGGTCATCACCTGGGGCACCCCGCCGTAGAGGAGGGTTGCCGGTCAGCGAGCCAGGGCTTGTCGCTGACGCTCTCGACCGGCTCCGACGCTAACCACGCGGGGGCCCGCTGTCCAATCCCTACTCAGTCGATCGGGTTTGACGGGTTTCGCGCGGTCGTGGCACCCTGAGCGCAGGTCACGAGTGCCAGCGCGAAGCCCCGGCTCGCTGGCCGGCAACCCTTCCACCGCGACGGGGTGCTCCGGGTGACGACCTGGCGGCTGCGCAGTGCAGCCGCAAGCGCGGGTCCCGCCAGGTGCGGGCCCCTGACGGTCAGGAGCTCCCCGATGTCCACCGCACTCGACTGCCGCACCGCCCCCCTGCTGCCCACCACCGGCGCGGACACCCTCGTCCCGCTGGTCGACGGCAGCACCGCCACCTACGCCAACCTCGACGTCGCGGCCAGTGCACCCGCGCTGGCCGCCGTCGCGGCCCGCGTCGCCGAGGCGCTGCCGCTCTACGCCAGCGTGCACCGCGGCGCCGGCTACCTCTCCCAGGTCTCCACCGCGCTCTACGAGTCGGCCCGGGACACCGTCGCCGCGTTCGTCGGCGCCCGCGCGGACGACGTCTGCGTGCTCACCCGCAACACCACCGACGCGCTGTCGGTGCTCGCCGGGTGCCTGCCCGTCGACGGCGCGGTCCTCGTGCTGGACGTCGAGCACCACGCCGACCTGCTGCCCTGGCAGCAGCGCTCCCGTGAGCTCTGCGACGTGCTCACCGCGACGCCGACGGTGGCCGGCACCCTCGACCTGCTGGCCGACGCGCTGGCCACCCGCCGGTACGTGCTGGTCGCCGTCACCGGCGCCTCGAACGTGACGGGTGAGTCGCTCCCGCTGCGCCGGGTGACCGAGCTGGCCCACGCGGCGGGGGCGCTCGTGCTGGTCGACGGCGCGCAGCTGGTCCCGCACCGCCGGTTCTCCCTGGTCGACTCCGGCGCCGACTGGGTGGCCTTCTCCGGCCACAAGGCCTACGCGCCCTTCGGCACCGGTGCCCTGGTCGGGCGCCGCGACTGGCTGGACTCCGGCCGGCCGTACCTGCCCGGTGGCGGGGCCGTCGCCCAGGTCGAGGTGGCGACGACGACCTGGGTGCCCGCGCCGCACCGGCACGAGGGCGGCTCGCCCAACGTGCTGGGGGCCATCGCCCTGGCCGCGGCCTGCGACGAGCTGGCGGCGCTGTCCCCGGGTGCCCTGGAGGACCACGAGCGGACGCTGCGCACCCGGCTGGTCGCCGGACTGAGCGCCGTCCCGGGTGTGCGACTGCTGCGCATCTGGTCGGACTCGGTCGACCCCACCGGCGTCGTGAGCTTCGCCGTCGACGGTGCCGACCCCGGGCTGGTGGCTGCGTACCTGTCCGCCGAGCACGGCATCGGGGTGCGCGACGGCCGGTTCTGCGCGCACCCGCTGCTGGCCCGGCTCGGCGTCCCCGGCGGTGCGCTGCGGGCCAGCGTCGGGGTCGGCACGTCGTCGGAGGACGTCGACCGGCTGGTCGCCGCGGTGGCCCGGTTCGTCGCCGTCGGCCCCGCCGTGGAGTACGCGGTGGTCGACGGCCGGCACCAGCCGGTGGCCGACCCCCGGCCGCTGGCCGGACTCGCCGGGGCCGACCTGTCCGCCGTCGCCCGCGGCGCCGGTTGCGGGCCCGCGCCGGCTCGCTGAACCGCCCCCCAGACCCCCGCCGAACCCCGGCGGACCGCAGTCCCACCACCCGAGGAGCACCCAGCATGGCCACCCGTCCCAAGGCGAGCGTCGTCCCCTTCACCCACCACGCGGAGGGCACGGGCGTCGCCCAGCAGGTCACCGTCGGCGGCGACGCCGGGCACGTGTTCGACGTCGACACCTACCCGGCGTTCGGCGGCTCGGACTCCTCGCCGAGCCCGCTGTCCTACGTGCTGGCGGCACTGAGCTCCTGCAACCAGATCACCGCCTCGATCGTGGCCAAGGAGCTCGGGGTGACCCTCGGCGCCTGGACCTTCGAGGTCCAGGGCGACCTGGACACCGCCGTCATGGTCAGCGGCGAGCAGGGCAACGCCAACTTCGACGCCGTCACCGTGCGGGCCACCGTGGCGACCGACGCCGACGAGGCCACCTTCACGCAGCTGCAGGCCGAGACCGAGCGCCGCTGCCCGGTCACCCAGCTCTTCGTGCGCTCCGGCCTGGAGTACAGCGCCGAGTGGGTCGCCCAGCCGCTCTCCTGACGCGCACGCACGAGGGGCCCGGGACCGTGAGGGTCCCGGGCCCCTCTGCGTGCGCAGGTCAGCTGGCGACGGTGGGGTTCACCTCCGGGGCCTCGACGGCCTCGTCGGACAGGCCCCAGCGCTCCAGCGTCTCGGTGTACGTGCCGTCGTCGAAGGCGTGCTGCAGCGAGGCCTCGACGGCCTCGGCCAGGCCGTTGCCCTTGAGCACGGTGGCCGCGACGTAGGTGGTGTTGGGCCAGCCGGCGTTCACCGACCCGACGATCTCCAGGTCGCCGACCGACTCCTGGTAGACGGCGTTGGGGTTGGGTCCGATGTAGGTGTCCAGCCGGCCGGACTGGATGGCCAGCAGGGCGTCGGCGGCGCTGACGTAGTAGTCCAGCGTCGCGGGCTCCTCCCCGGCCGCCTCGAGCTCGGCGTTCCAGTCCAGCAGGATGCGCTCCTGGTTGGTGCCCGAGCCCACGCCGACCCGCAGGCCCGAGATGCCCGCGGCGTCGGTGATGTCCAACCCGCTGTCGGGGGCGGCGATGAAGGCCATGATCCCCTGCCGGTAGGTGGCGAAGTCGAACAGCTGCAGCCGCTCGGCGTTCACCCCCACGTTGGAGAAGACGGCCTCCAGGTCGCCGGACTGCACGCCCAGCGGCCACGCCTCCCAGGTGGTGTTGACGATCTCGAGCTCCAGGCCGAGACCGTCGGCGACCAGCTGGGCGATGTCGACCTCGCTGCCGACGACGGTGGAGTTGTCGTCGGCCAGGAAGCCCAGCGGGGGGTCGCCGGCGCCGTTGACGCCGACCCGCAGCACCCCGTCCTCGGCGATGTCGGCAGGCACCAGGGCGGCCGCGTCGGGGTCCTCCTCGGTCCGGATCCGGTCGGCCTGCTCCGGGGATGTGTCGACCACCAGGGCGGTCTCGGCGGAGCTGCCACCTGCGGCGTCCGAGCGGGCCTCGGCCTCGATCTCGGCGGAGCTGGTGCAGGCGGTCAGCAGCAGGACGGCGGCGACGGGCAGTGCGCTGACCAGGTGGGGGAGCTTCACGGGGTTTCCTCTCGGGGTGCGGGGACGGCGGGGCATCAGGCGCCCAGCCCGGGCGGGTTGAGCTGGGAGGTGTCGACGGCCTCGTCCTGCAGGCCCCAGCGCTGGAGGACCTCGGCGTAGGTGCCGTCCTCGATCACGTGGTCGACGGCGGCCTGGAACGCCGCGGCGTAGCCGTTGCCCTTGACCGTGGTCACCGCGATGTCGGCGGTGGCCGGCCAGCCGCCGTTGGTGGTCCCCGCGATGGCGAAGTCCTCCGGGGACGTCGCAGCGCTGTAGGCCGCGGTCGGGTTGGGGCCGACGTAGGCGTCCAGCCGGCCGGACTGCAGGGCCAGCACGGCGTCGTTGTAGGACTCGTAGTAGTCGATGGTCACCGGGTCGAGGCCGTTCGCGACGTTCTCGGCGTCCCAGGCCAGCAGGATCTGCTCCTGGTTGGTGCCCGACGCCACGGCGACGGTGAGCCCGGCGATGTCGGGTGCGGAGGAGATGGACAGCCCGGAATCGGCGCCGACCAGCCAGCCCAGCTGGTCGACCCGGTAGGTGGCGAAGTCGTAGAGCTGCTTGCGCTCCTCGGTGACCGTGACGTTGGAGATGACGGCGTCCACGTCGCCGGACTGCACCGACAGCGGCCAGTTGGACCAGTCGTTGACCACGAACTCGACGTCCAGGCCCAGCGCGTCGCCGAAGATCGTGGCCAGGTCGGTCTCGCTGCCGATGACGGTGCTGTTGTCGTCGGCGAAGAAGACCAGCGGGACCGCGCCCTGGGTGACCGACACCCGGAGGACGCCGTCCTCGAAGGAGCCCGGCGGGAGCAGCGCGACGGCCTCGTCGCTGACCGTGGAGTGGATGCGGTCCTGCTCGGGGCTGGTGTCGACGGAGATGCCCTCGGTGGCACCGCCCTCGGCGCGGGCCTGCTCCTCGATGTCGGCACTGCTGCTGCACGCCGCGAGGGCCAGCAGTGCGGTGGTGGCCAGGGCGGCGACGGCGCGGCGTCGCAGGTGAGCGGTCACGGGTCGATCTTCCTCATCTGGGCGTGCTTCCACGGCGGAGGGCGCGGGCGCGCCGTCCGGGATCTGGGGGGTGGGGTCAGAGGACCTTGGCCAGGAAGGCCCTGGTCCGTTCGTGCTGCGGGTGGTCGAGGACCTGCTCGGGGGTGCCCTGCTCGACCACGCGGCCCTCGTCCATGAAGCCGATCTCGTGGGTGACCACGATCATCGTGGTGCCGGTGGAGGCCAGGTCGGCGATCACGGCGAGCACCTCCCCGACCAGCTCGGGGTCCAGCGCCGAGGTGGGCTCGTCGAAGAGCAGGACGGCGGGCTTCATGGCCAGTGCGCGGGCGATGGCCACCCGCTGCTGCTGGCCACCGGAGAGCTGCCGGGGGTGCGCATCGGCCTTGTCGGCCAACCCGACCCGGGCCAGCAGCTCGCGGGCCTCGGCCTCCACCTCGCGCCGGTTGCGGCCCTGGGCGGACACCGGCGCCTCGACGACGTTCTCCAGGGCGGTCAGGTGCGGGAAGAGGTTGA
>JAOPVM010000312.1 GCA_025966215.1 Klenkia sp. | reverse complement strand
CCGCGGCCGCGCTGCTGGGCGACGCCGTCCGGGCGCTGCGGCTGCTCGGTGCCGACGTGCTCGCCGTGCCCGCGCCGGACCTGTCCACCGTGCCGTGGGTGCCCCCGGCGCTGCACGGTCTGGTGAGCAACGCCAGCGGGGAGCTGCGCCGCCGGCAGACCGAGGCGGTGCGCGCCGCCGGCGGGGTGGCCGTGCCGATCGGTGTGGACCTCGCGGCCCGGTTCCGGGCCCAGCCGGCGTTGTTCGCCGCCGACCACTTCCACCCGTCGTCGGCGGGCTACGCGCTCATCGCCGAGGCGCTGACGCCCGTCGTCCGCTCGATCGCCCGGGCCCGCACCGCGGCCTGAGGGTCAGTCCTCCTCGTCGGCCTCCCGCGCCTTCAGCTCGCGGGTGGCCATCCCGCCGGTGCCGCCCTCGTCGTGCGGGCCGGGGTGCAGCTGGGCCTCGGTGTCGTCCTTCTCCGGCTCGGTCATCCGCCCACCCTGGCCCGAGGCGCCCCCGCCCGCAGGCCGAGCCGCCTCGGGCCCTCCGTTCAGAGCGTGTCGAACTCGTTGAACGACGCCCCGCCCGAGAGCGTCGCGTAGCCCGGGCCGCGGTCGAAGAACGGCTCGTCCCCGGTCCGCTCCGAGCGCATCTCCTCGCGCAACGCCGCGGTCGCGGTCAGGTCGGCGTCCCCGTCGTCGTCGATCACGACGCCGTAGTCCCGCCGGGCACCGGCGACCGACACCTTCAGCCAGGCGATGTCCTGCAGCACCTCCTCGACCGGGCGCTCCAGCGGGTCGCCCCAGCCACCGCCCCCGGTCGTGCGCACCCGCACGACCGTGCCGGCCTTCAGCGGCTCGGCGTCGGCGAGCGCGTCGACCTCGTGCTCGTCGGGGCCGCCGGGGTCCACGGTGATCTGGAACGGCTGGCCGGCCTTGCCGCCCTTGACGCCCCAGCAGGCCAGGATCGAGCGGTCCGCGATGGACATGAAGTGCGCGTCGCGGAGCACCCGGATGTGCTTCTCGTAGCCGCAGCCACCGCGGTACCGGCCGGCGCCGCCGGAGTCCAGCGCCAGGCCCAGGGCCTCGATGCGCAGCGGGAAGCGGCCCTCGGTGAACTCGGTCGGCAGGTTCCGGGAGTCCGGGACGACGTGGATGGTGTCCTCGCCGTCGGCGTAGTAACGCCCGCCGGAGCCGCCACCGAGCACCTCGCGCATGAGGTAGGACTCGCCGTTGGCGTCGGTGCCGTAGACGCCGGTGTAGCGGATCGTCTCCTGGTCGGCGGGCATCCGGCCGCCGGTGGCCTTGGCCAGCACCCCGGCCAGCACGCCCAGCAGTCGCAGGATCACGAACGTGCGGGCGTTGGTCGGCGCCGGGAACACCGGGGTGAGCAGCGTGCCCTTCTCCGGGAAGCGCATCTCGATCAGCGGCACGACGCCCTCGTTGACGTCGAGCTCGGCCATCCGCTCCGGGGTGGCCGCCAGGTTGCGCAGCACCGGGGCCAGCCACTTCTTCAGGAAGTTGCCGTCGGAGTAGTCCCCGCAGTGGTTGATCGGGCCCTTGGCCTGCGGGCCGGTGCCGGTGAAGTCGATGACCAGCGGCACCTCGGCGGTGGCGTCCATGGTCAGCGTGATGCGCTGGCGGTGCAGCATCGGGGCGTCCACGCCGTCGTGCTCGGCGTAGTCCTCCCAGACGTAGGTGCCGTCGGGGATCTGGCTGAGGATCTCGGTGCGGTAGACCTCGGTGGAGTTGCTCAGGATCGCGTCGAAGCAGGCCTCGACGGCCTCCACCCCGTACCGGTCGAACAGCTCACCGAGCCGGCGTGCACCGGACAGGCACGCCGAGCACTCGGCGTCGAGGTCGGCGGCCAGCGAGTCGGGCATCCGCGAGTTGCGCGTCATGATCTTCAGCGCGCTCTCGTTCGGGACGCCGCGGTCCCACAGCTTGATCGGGGGGACCATCAGGCCCTCCTCGAACATGCTGGTGGCAGCCGAGGGCATCGAGCCCGGGACGGCGCCGCCGATGTCGTCGTGGTGCCCGAAGGCCTGCACGAACGCGACCACCGCGCCGCCGGCGAACACCGGCACGGTCACGCAGAGGTCGGGCAGGTGGCCGATCCCGCCCTCGGAGAGGTAGACGTCGTTGTGGAAGAAGACGTCGCCGGGGTGCATCGTCGGGATCGGGTGGTCGCGGACGACCGGCTGCACCAGCGCCGAGTACGACCGGCCGGTGAGCTTGCGCAGCTGCCGGTCGTGGATCCCGGCGCGGAAGTCGTGCGCGTCGCGGATCATCGGCGAGCGCGAGGTGCGCCCGATGGCGGTCTCCACCTCCATCTCGATGGCCGCGAGGGTACCGGCGACGATCTCCACGAGGACGGGGTCAGCGGTCACAGTGCGGCCTCCTTGGTGAGCAGCAGGTTGGCGAACGAGTCCACGGTCGCGCGGAAGCCGGGGTGCACCGGGACGGTGGAGCCGAACTCCTCCACGATCGCCGGGCCGACGACGACGTCGCCGGGCTGCAGCTCGGTGCGGGTGTAGGTGGGGGTGTCGATCCACTCGGTGTCGAAGAAGACCCGGCGGGAGCCGGAGACGGCGTCGGCGACCGAGCCCGACGTCCGCTCGGGGGCGGGGACCATGGCCGGACGGCGGATCGGGCCGATCCCGCTGACCCGCAGGTTCACCCACTCCACGGCCTGGCGGGGGTCGGCGGCGAAGTCGTAGCCGTAGAGCTGACGGTGCGCGGCGTGGAAGGCGTCCGCGACCTCGTCGAGGTCCTCGCCGTGCACGGGCACCCGCACCTCGAAGGCCTGGCCGACGTAGCGCAGGTCCGCCGTCCGCTGCATCTTCTGCTCGTCGCGGCCGAAGCCCTCGCCGTCCAGGGCCGTGGCCGCCTGGTCCTCCAGGGCGGCGAACGCGGTGGCGACAGCGACCGGGTCCAGGGCGGTGTGCCGGGTGACCATGGTCTGCACGTAGTCGTTGCGCACGTCCACGGTCAGCAGGCCGAACGCGCTGACGTTGCCCGGGTTCGGCGGCACCAGGGTGCGGGGCAGGCCGAGCACGTCCATCAGCCGGCAGGCCAGCAGGGAGCCCGAGCCGCCGAACGTGGTGAGGGTGTAGTCGCGGACGTCGAGGCCGCGGGCGACGGTGACCTGGCGGAGCGCGTTGGCCTGGTTCCAGGCCGAGATCTCCAGGATGCCGGTGGCGGCCCGCTCCAACGACAGGTCCAGCTTCCCGCCGAGCTCCTCGAGGCCGCCGCGGGCGGCCTCGACCGACAGCGGGATCTCCCCGCCGAGCAGGTGCGGGGGGATCCGGCCGAGCACCACGTGCGCGTCGGTGACGGTGGGCTCCGGGCCGCGGCTGGGGTAGCACATCGGGCCCGGGTCGGCGCCGGCCGAGCGCGGCCCGACCTTGAGCGTGCCCTCGGGGGACAGCCAGGCGATCGAGCCGCCTCCGGCGCCCACGGTGACGACGTCGATCATCGGGATCTTGGACGGGTAGTCGCCGACCGTGCCCTCGGTGGTGAGCGCGGGCTCGCCGTCGATGACCACGGTGACGTCGGTGGAGGTGCCGCCGCCGTCGCAGGTGAGGATGCGGTCGAACCCGGCGGTGCCGGCGATCAGCGCGGCACCCAGGGCACCGGCAGCCGGGCCGGAGAGCATCGTGGTGATCGGCTGGTGCACGACCTCCTCGGCGGACAGCACGCCGCCGTTGCTCTTCATCACGTAGAAGGGCACGTCGGGGGCCAGCTCGTCCAGGCGCCGGCGGATGTTGGTGACGTAGGCGGCGACCTTCGGCTTCACCGCGGCGTCGACCAGCGTGGTCACCGACCGCTCGTACTCCCGGTACTCCCGCAGCACGCCGGAGGAGATGGAGACGACGCAGTCGGGGTGCTCGGCGTGGAGCACGTCGAGCATGGCCCGCTCGTGGGCGTCGTTGGCGTAGGCGTGCAGGAAGCAGACCCCGACGGTGGTGATCCCGGCGTCCTTGAAGAACCGGGCGGCCGCGACGGCCTGCTCCCGGTCGAAGGGGCGTACCTCGGTACCGGTGTGGTCCAGTCGCCCCCCGACGGTCCGCACCAGGTCGGCCGGCACGATGCGCGGCGGCTTGACCCAGAAGTAGCTGTTGCCGTAGCCGTCGGGCACCGACTGGCGGGCGATCTCCAGCACCGACGCGTAGCCCTCGGTGGTGATGAAGCCGATCCGGTCGAGCTTGCCCTCGAGCAGCTGGTTGGTGGCCACCGTCGTGCCGTGGCTGACCGCCTCGATCGCCGCTGCGGCGTCGGTGATCCCCAGCAGGTCCAGGACCTTCTGGACGCCGGCCAGGAAGCCGTCGGCCGGGTTGCCCGGGGTGGAGGGCGTCTTGGTCGTGGTCGTCGCGCCGGTCTCCTCGTCCACCGCGACGACGTCGGTGAAGGTGCCGCCGGTGTCGATGCCGATGCGTACGCGCCTGCTCGTCATGGAATTACCTTAGCGCTGAGAGACCTCCGGCGGTAGGCCCTGTCCAGCGTGGCGGGCGACGCGCCCGGAGGGAAGGTGTGTCCCCGGGTTGCATGCACGGCCTCCGACCGGCATCCTCTTACCTGTGACCGACGGTCACACGCACTGTTCCCGGACAGCGGAGGACCCAGCGATGACCAGCACCCTGCCGAACGCGACCACCGACGAGCTCGCCGGCGTCTTCCACGCCGAGGCCCGGGACGGCGAAGAGGTCGCGCGCCGGCTGCTGGACTCCGCCGCCCAGCTCTCCTACGACCCGACCACCGAGGTCGACTGGGACGAGCCGCTGGGCGCGGGCCTGCACGGGCTCAACCCGGAGTGGAGCACGCTCTACGGCACGCCCCTGTGGGACGAGATGACCGAGGAGCAGCGGGTCACGCTGACCCGGCACGAGGTCGCCTCGATCATGAGCACCGGCATCTGGTTCGAGATGATCCTGCAGCAGATGCTGCTGCGGGAGCACTACGCCGGGGACACCACCCGCAAGGACTTCCAGTTCGCGCTCACCGAGATCGCCGACGAGTGCCGGCACTCGCTCATGTTCGCCCGGGCCTGCGAGAAGCTCGGCGCCACCGGGTACGCCCCCAGGCGCAGCGGCATCGAGCTGGGCCGGTTCTTCAAGACCGTCGCCGGCGCCGAGCGCGCCTTCGGGGCCGCCCTGGTCGCCGAGGAGGTGCTGGACGTGATGCAGCGGGACTGGATGCGTGGCGAGGACGTGCTCCCGATGATCCGCACGACCAGCCGGATCCACGTGGTCGAGGAGTCCCGGCACATGACCTACGCCCGGCAGGAGATGCGGGAGAGCCTGGTCGGGGTCGGCCGTGCCCGACGGTGCGTCTCGGCGCTGATGATCGCCATCGTCACCTCGGTGGTGGTGAACAACCTGGTGCACCGGGACGTCTACACCGCGGCCGGGCTGGACGCCGACCGCGCCGTGCGCGAGGCAGCCGGCAACAAGCACCACCACGCGATGATGCGCACCAGCAGCCGGCACCTGATGGCCTTCCTCGGCGAGTGCGGCCTGCTCACCGGCCCTGCGGTGGCGGTCTACCGCCGCCTGCACATGCTCTGAGGACGACGACATGGCGTTCGCGATCACCCAGAACTGCTGCTCGGACGCCTCCTGCGTCTCGGTCTGCCCGGTCAACTGCATCCACCCCACGCCCGACGAACCGGAGTTCGGGCACACCGAGACGCTCTACGTCGACCCGGCCACCTGCATCGACTGCGGGGCCTGCGCGGACGCCTGCCCGGTGGACGCGATCGCCCCCACCTGGGTGCTCCGGCCCGACCAGCAGGTCTTCGCCCAGGTCAACGCCGACTGGTTCACCCGCCCCGGCGCCCCGGCCGCACCGGTCTGGGACGCCCCGCGCTTCCCGACGGTGGACCTGAGCAAGGTCGGCCGGCTCGAGGTCGCCGTCGTGGGCACCGGGCCGGCCGCCGTCTACGCCGCCCAGTCCATCCTGCGGGCCACCGAGGCCCGGGTGACCTTCCTCGAACGGCTGCAGACCCCGGGCGGGCTGGCGCGGTACGGCGTGGCGCCGGACCACCCGGGCACCCGGCGGGTGCTCGAGCACACCACCGCGGTGCTCCGCCATCCGCGGGTCACCCTGCGCACCGGTGTCGAGGTCGGGCGTGACGTCACCCCGGCCGAGCTCGCTGCCCGCTACGACGCCGTCCTCTACGCCACCGGGGCCGCCGGGGACAAGGCGCTGGACGTGCCCGGCCAGGAGCTGGCCGGCAGCGTCTCGGCCCGCGAGGTCGTGAACTGGTACACCGGCCACCCCGAGGCCGCGCCGGTCGACCTGTCCCGGGTGCAGCGGGTCGTCGTCGTCGGCACCGGGAACGTCGCGCTCGACGTGGCCCGGATGCTCGCCGGGGACGCCGGCCGGCTGGCCGGCACCGAGACCTCCCCGGGGGCCCTGGAGGCACTGCGCACCAACGCGCTGCGCGAGGTGGTCGTGGTCGGCCGGCGCGGTGCCGACGACGCCGCCTGCAGCCGGTCGGAGCTGCGCGCGCTGACCCACCTGGCCGGCGTCCGCACCGTGCTCACCGGCAAGGCCCCGGACGGCGCCGCGCCCGGCAGCCTGGGCGAGCTGTTCGCCTCCCTGGACCGCGTCGACGACGACCTGTCCGCCGCCCCCGAGCCCGGCCGGCGCATCGTGTTCGCCTTCGGCCAGGCCACCCGGGAGCTGGTGGGCGCCGACGGCCGGGTCGCCGGCATCACGCTGTCCTCGGCCGAGGGTGAGGTCACCGTCCCCACCGAGCTGGTGGTGCGGGCGATCGGCCACCGGGGCACCGAGCTGCCGGGCCTGCCCTTCGACGACGCGGCCGGCCGGGTGCCGCACGAGGCCGGCCGCGTGGTCGGAGCGCCCGCCGGGACCTACGTCGTCGGCTGGGCCAAGCGCGGCCCGTCCGGTGGCATCGGCGCGAACCGCTCCGACGCCGAGGAGACCGTGGACTCCCTGCTGGCCGACGCCGCCGCCGGCCTCATCGGCCGGCGGTAGCGCCGGGGCTCAGCCCTGGGCCAGGTCGGCCACGTGCTGCCACTCCTGCCAGCCGGCCAGGCGCTTCTCGTAGTCCGCGGTGGCGATGGACAGCGGGGCGGAGCCGAAGAAGACCCGCAGCGGCGGGTTCTCGGCGTCCACGACCTGGAGCACCGCAGCGGCCGAGGCGGCCGGGTTGCCGGGGGCGGAGACCCGGGCCCTGCGCTGCTCGGCGGCCTTCTCGCGGAACGTGTCGTAGGCCGGGTTCGGCGTCGCGTGCTTGGCCGAGGCGCCGCCCCAGTCGGTGTCGAACCCGCCGGGCTCGATGAGCGTCACGTGCACGCCGAAGTCGGCGACCTCGGCGGCCAGGGCCTGGGAGAAGCCCTCCAGGGCCCACTTCGAGGCGTTGTAGACCCCGATGTTCGGGAACGCGGAGATCCCGCCGATGCTCGAGACCTGCAGCACGTGGCCCGAGCCCTGCGCGCGCAGGAAGGGCAGCGCGGCCTGGGTGACCCAGAAGGCGCCGAACACGTTGGTCTCGAACTGGGCGCGGACCTCGGCCTCGGAGATCTCCTCGACCATCCCGAACTGGCCGTAGCCGGCGTTGTTGACCACGACGTCGAGCCGACCGAAGTGCGCGTGGGCCTGCTCGACCGCCGCGAACACCGCCGCCCGGTCGTCCACGTCGAGCCGGATCGGGAGGAGCCGGTCGCCGAAGCGGGCGGCGAGGTCGTCCAGGGAGGCGGTGTCCCGCGCGGTGGCGGCGACTGCGTCCCCGCGCTCGAGGGCGGCGATGGACCACTCGCGGCCGAAACCGCGGGAGGCCCCGGTGATGAACCAGGTCTTGGGCATGTCAGGCCCAGCGCATCAACCGAGCGGACTGTTCCGTACCGACGCCCGCAGCACGTTCTTCTGGATCTTCCCGGTGGGGGTGCGCGGCAGCTCCTCGACCAGCACCAGCGACTCCGGGTACTTCTGCCGGGCGATGCCGAGCCCGTCG
This sequence comes from Klenkia sp., assembly GCA_025966215.1. Classification (GTDB taxonomy): domain Bacteria; phylum Actinomycetota; class Actinomycetes; order Mycobacteriales; family Geodermatophilaceae; genus Klenkia. The sequence continues at coordinate 16,123 of JAOPVM010000312.1, read as the reverse complement.
AGGAACGTGGTGAGCGACTCCAGGGTCACCGTCGCCCCGGCCCGGGGGACGACGACGGCGCAGCCCCGCTCGGTGAGCACCGGGTCCGGTACGGCCACCACCGCCACGTCGGCGACGTCGGGGTGCCGGTAGAGCAGGTCCTCGACCTCCTTGGCGCTGATGTTCTCCCCGCCGCGCAGGATCAGGTCCTTGCTGCGGCCGGTGACGGTGAGGAACCCGGCCTCGTCCACCCGGCCCAGGTCCCCGGTGGCGAACCAGCCGTCCGCGTCGACCACCTGCCGGTCGAGGCCGTGGTAGCCCAGGAACATCTCCGGGGCCCGGGCCCGCAGGTGGCCGACCGTCCCGGCCGGCACCTCGCGCTCCTCGTCGTCCACCACCCGCAGCTCACCGAGGCCGACCACCCGGCCGTCGGTGTCCGCGCGCAGGTCGGCCGGGTCCTCGGCGTGCCCGGCGGTGACGGTGGGGATCTCGGTGGAGCCGTAGACCCGCACCACCGTGCAGTCCAGGTCGCGGGCGGCCTCCCGGACCAGCTCGGGCGGCACGTCGGCCCCGCCGCAGCCGAACACCCGCAGGGACGACGACGCCGGCCGGGCCGGGGAGTGCGTCAGCCCGTGCAGGAACGGGGTCGCCGCGACGGTCACGCTGCAGCCCTCGGCCTCGACCAGCGCCCAGCCCCGCTCGGGGGACCACACGTCGCAGAACACCACCGCGGTGCCCAGCAGCGACGCCAGGTGGAAGCCGTAGAGCACCCCGGTCACGTGCGCGACCGGCGAGGCGGCGAGCACGACGTCGTCCCCGGTGAGCTGCAGGTGGGCGACCATGCTGCGGTCCTCGTGGCCCAGGGTGTCGTGGCTGTGCACGGCGCCCTTGGGGTCGGACTCGGTGCCCGAGGTGTAGAGCAGGCACACCGGGTCGCCGCTGGTCCGCCCCGGCTCGGCGTGCCCGCCCTCGGTGGTCGAGAGCAGCTCGTCGAAGCCGGGCGTGCGGGCGGTCACCACGTGCTCCAGGGCCGGGCAGTCCGCCCGCAGCCGCTGCGCCATCGCGGTGTGGTCGTACCCGCGGAACACCCCGGGGACGACGAGCACCCGCGCCCCGCCCGAGCGCAGCGCGTACCGCATCTCCGAGTCCCGCAGGATCGGCATCAGCGGGTTGCTCACCGCGCCCAGGCCGATCGCGGCCAGGTGGACGACGAGGGCCTCCCACCAGTTGGGCAGCTGCTGGGCGACCACGTCCCCGGGCCCCACGCCGAGCCGGCGCAGCCCCGCGGTCGCCCGCACGACCCGGTCGGTGAGCTCGCCGTAGGTCAGCCGCACGTCGCCGTCGACCAGGGCCAGCCGGGCCGGGTCGGCGTCGGAGACCCAGCCGTCGAGCAGCGTGCCGTCGTAGGCGCCGGCGGCGGTCCACCGCTCCCGGACGGCGTCCGACGCGCGCGGGAGGGTGCTCACGCCAGGGTCTGCTTCGCCCGCTCGGCCAGCAGGAACTTGCGGGGCCGACCGGACGGCGTCAGCGGGATCTGGTCGGGGTGGATGGCCAGCACGTGCCGGGGCACCTTGTACCGGGCCAGCCGCTGCGCGGCGAAGGCCAGCACCTCGGCGGCGTCCAGCTCGGCGCCCGGGGCCAGCACCACCCAGGCGACGCCGACCTCGCCCATCCGCTCGTCGGGCAGCGGGACGACCAGCGCCGTGGTGATCCCGGGGTGCTCGGCCAGCACCACCTCGACGTCGCCGGGCACCACCTGCTCGCCGCCGCAGCGGTAGCAGTCCTTCACCCGGCCGGCCAGCCGCAGCCACCCGTCGGCGTCCACCGAGCCCAGGTCGCCGGTGCGCAGCCAGCCGTCGGCGGTGAAGGTCGCGGCGTCGGCGTCCGGGTTCTCGAAGTAGCCGGTGATCACGCCGGGGCCGCGGGCCAGCAGCTCGCCGACCGCGCCGGGCTCCAGCGGCTCCCCGGTCACCGGGTCCGCGGTGCGGTAGACGACCAGCCGCCGGTCCAGCGCGGGGTCCCCGGCGATGCCGGCGTCCCGCACCCGGCCGTTCGTGGTGCGCCGTCGGTCCGGTGGGTCCTCCGGGCGGGTGCACGTGGTGGAGGCCGTCGTCTCGCTCTGCCCGTAGCCGGTGACCACCTCCACGTCGCCGAACACCTCGTCGATGGCGTCCCAGATGCCCGCGGGCGACACCCCGCCGGAGGAGAACAGGTGGGTCAGCGACGACACGTCGTGCACGCTCTCCCGCAGCTCGGCCAGCACCGCCAGCGTCATCGTGGGGATGAGCAGCGCGTCGTCGCAGCGGTGCTCCTCGATCGCGGCCACGGTGCTGGCGGCGTCGAAGGACAGCTGGGCCACCAGCGAGCCACCCACGAACGGCACCGTCAACAGGCCCTCGACGAACCCGTAGACGTGGTACATCGGGAGCGAGAACGTCAGCCGGTGGCCGTCGGCGAAGGCCCGGCCGAACACCGAGGAGAACGCCGCCCGCAGCAGCATGTCGTGGGTGAGCGGCACGCCCTTGGGCTCGCCGGTCGTGCCGGAGGTGAACAGCAGCACCGCGGCGTCGTCCGGGTCGCCGGTGGAGTCCTGGAGCGGCTCGGTCTCGGAGAGCTCGGCCAGCGTCGTCGTCCCCTTGCGGGGCAGGGCCTGCCCGGTCTCCACGACGACGACGTGCCGCAGCTCGGGCAGCGACTCCCCGCCGCCGGCGGTCTCCCAGCCCGGGGCCAGCTCGTCGAGCATCGCCAGGTGGTCGGTGCCCCGGAAGGAGTCCATGACCACCAGCGCGACGGCGTGCGAGCGGCGCAGCACGAAGCCGAGCTCCGCCGTCCGGTTCAGGAAGTTGATCGGGACGGCGGTGACCCCCAGCCGGCTCAGCGCGTGGGTGACCACCGGGAACTCCGCGAAGTTGGCCAGCACCACGCCCACATGGTCCCCGGCCCGCACGCCCAGCCCGGCCAGCCCGGCAGCGAGCCGGCGGGAGCGTTCGGCGACCTCGGCGTAGGTCCACTGCGCCCGGTCGGTGAGCACGAACGGGCGGTCGGCGAACTCGGCGCAGGCGTGGTCCAGCGCGCCGGACAGCGTCCGCGGCGTCCAGGCGGGGAAGCGCTCCTCCAGCAGCTCGCGCCGCCGGGCGGGGGGCAGCGGGTGCGCGGTCACCGGGAGACCGCCGCGGCACTGCTCAGGACGAACCCGTCGTAGTCGTCGGCGACCACCTTCTCGAGGATGCGGGCGTAGCCGCGCACCCCGCCGACGTAGGGGGTGAACACCCGCGGCTTGCCCGGCACGTCGTCCCCCATGTAATAGCTGCGGGCCTGCGGGTAGAGCGTGGCCTCGGCGCGTTCGTTGACTTGGTCGACCCACCGGTCCAGGGCCGCGACGTCGGCCTCGACGGTGTCGGCACCCCGTTCGCCGGCGGCCTCGAGCAGGTCGGCCACCCAGTCGACGTGCTGCTCGATGCTCAGCAGGACGTTCGACAGCAGCGAGGGGCTGCCCGGGCCGGCGATGACGAACAGGTTCGGGAACCCGGCCACCTGGACGCCCAGGTAGGTGCGCGGCCCGCCCGACCACGCCTCGCGCAGCGTGAGCCCGTCCCGGCCGACGATCTCGGGCTTCAGCAACGCCCCGGTCATCGCGTCGAAGCCGGTGGCGAAGACGACGACGTCGAGCTCGACCTCCCGCTCGGTGGTCTGCAGCCCCCGCGGGGTGAAGCCGGTGACCGGGGTGTCCCGCACGTCGACCAGGTCGACGTCGTCCCGGTTGAAGGTCTCGAAGTACCCCGAGTCCACCGGCGGCCGCTTGGCCCCGAACGGGTAGCCCTCGGGCAGCAGGTGCGGCAGCAGCTCGGGCTTGGTCACCTTCTCGGTGATCTTCGCCCGGACGAAGTCCGCGACGGTGGCGTTGGCTGCCTCGTCGAGCATCAGGTCGCGGTAGGCCAGCAGGAACCCGAAGCCGGTGGTCGGCCACTGCTCCTCGTAGTGCCGGCGGCGCTCCTCGGGGTCGACCTCGAGGGCGGACTCCCGGCTGACCGGGAAGCTCAGCCCGGTCGGGGAGGTGCGCGCGGCCTCGCGACGCTCCCGGTAGACGGCCTTGACCGCGGCGTCCTCGGCGTCGTCCACGGGTGCGTTGGTGGCCGGGATGGAGAAGTTCGGGGTGCGCTGGAAGACGGTGAGGCGCGCGGCCTGCTCGGCGACGACGGGGATCAGCTGGGTGCCGGAGGACCCGGTACCGATGACGCCGACCCGCTTCCCGGTGAGGTCGACGCCCTCCTTCGGCCACCGGGCGGTGTGCAGCACGGTGCCGGTGAAGTCGTCCTGTCCGGGCAGCTCGGGGTCCTTGGGCACGCTCAGCTGGCCGGTGGCCATGACCACGAAGCGGGCCCGCCAGGCCCCGGCCGTGGTCTCCACGTCCCACCCGCCGTCGCCGAACACCATCCGGGTCACCCGGGTGTGCAGGTGCACGTCGCGGGCCAGGTCGAAGCGCTCCACCACGTGGTCGACGTAACGCAGGATCTCCGGCTGGGTCGCGTAGCGCTCGGTCCAGCGCCACTCCTGTTCCAGGTCGGGGTCGAAGCCGTAGGAGTAGTCGTGGCTGCGGACGTCGCAGCGCGCCCCGGGGTAGCGGTTCCAGTGCCACACGCCGCCGATCCCGTCCCCGGCCTCCAACACGGCCACCGTGTGCCCGCGCTCGCGCAGCGTGTGCAACGCGCGCAGACCGGCGAAACCGGCTCCCACCACCACGACGTCGACGTCGGTCATGGGGCCGACTGTGGCCCTGGACACGTCCGCCTGTCAACACCTACGTTGGCGTTGACAGGGACGACCGGGGGACTACGACGGAGGAACCGACATGGGCCGCAGGGTGCCGACACCATCGATGCTCACCTACGAGAAGGAGGGCCGGATCGCCACCATGACGCTGAACCGGCCCGAGCGTGGCAACGCGCTGTGCCGGCAGCTGCGCGACGAGATGGACGACGTCCTCGACGACCTGGACAGCGACGACGACACCCGGGTGTTGATCGTCGCCAGCAACGGCAAGAACTTCTGCACCGGCTACGACCTGTCCGAGTGGGGCTACCTCTGGGGCACCGGTGAGCCCTCGCGGCCCGAGGACAGCCGCCCGCACCGCCGCGCCCCCATCTTCAGCCGCCGGGAGTTCCACGAGTCCCGCGAGCGGTGGATGCGGCTGTGGCGCATCCGGCAGGCCACCGTCGGCGTCGTCCGCGGGGCCTGCGTGGCCGGCGGCCTGGACCTGGCCGGCGTGCTGGACGTGGTCTTCGCCGCCGACGACGCGACCTTCGGTCAGCCCGAGGCCCGCACGATGGGCGAGATCCACACCTTCGGCATGTGGCCGGTGCACCTGGGCATGCGCAAGACCAAGGAGTGGCTGTTCACCGGGGACTCGATGACCGGCACCGAGGCCGAGCAGTACGGCCTGGTCAACAAGGCCGTCCCCGCCGACGAGGTGATGGCCGTCGCCCGCACCTACGCCGAGCGGATCAGCCACGTGCCGCTGGAGATGCTGTACAGCCACAAGGAGGCCACCAACCGTTGGTGGGACGCGATGGGCATCGCTGCGGCGATCGCCGCGGCCAACGACGCGGACGCGATGGCGATCGCCGGGCCCGCGATGGCCGACTTCGAGCGCATCCAGCGGTCCGACGGCGTCCGGGCCGCCGTCGAGGACCGGGACGAGCCGTTCAGCCACCACCGCACCTACTGGGAGGCCTACCAGGCCGGTCGTGCTGCGGAGCGCGCGTCCCGGGAGTGAGGATCACGCGGTGAGCTCGCCCGATTCGACCAGCGACCTGGGCCGGCGTCGCGCCGCCCGGCGCGACACCGGCAAGCCCGCGTTCGCCGAACGCCGGGCCGAGATCGTCACGGCCGCGGCGGGGGTCTTCTCCCGCCGCGGGTACGCCCGGACGACGCTGGCCGACGTGGCCGCCGAGCTCGGCATCGACCGGGCCTCGCTGTACCACTACGTGGGCAGCAAGCAGGAGCTGTTCCAGGACGTGGTCGGTGAGACCGTCGAGCGCAACGCCGACCGCGCCGAGGCGATCGCGGCCGGCGCCGGGACGCCGGCGGACAAGCTCCGCGAGCTGGTCACCGAGATGATGGTCAGCTACGCCCGCAGCCACCCGTTCCTGTACGTCTACCTGCAGGAGGACCTCCGTGCGGTCACCCCCGACCGCTCGGAGTGGGCCCGGCACATGCGGGGGGTGAACAAGCGCTACGAGAACGCCGTCGTCGCGATCGTGCAGGCCGGCGCGGACGACGGGACCTTCGTCGTCCGCGGCGACCCCTACGTGGTCGCCGCCGGGGTGATCGGGATGGTGTCCTGGACCAACCGCTGGTTCGACCCGGGCACCTCGACGTTCACCGCCGCGGAGATCGCCCGCACCTACGCCGACACCCTCGTGCTCGGGCTGGCGGCGGGCTGAACGCACCAGCGCCCCTCCCGACCGAGGTCGGGAGGGGCGCTGGCAGGTGCGGGGTGGGTCAGCGCTGCTGACCGCCCTGATCGCCCTCGAGCCGCTCGTAGCCGGTGGCCCGGGGGAGCTGCTGGGTACCCGGGTCCTCCTGCTGGACCGGCGGCTGCGCGTAGGCCTGCGAGGGGTCCGGGACCGGGACGGCCTCGGTGGACCAGCCCTGCTGCTGGCCGTACTGCTGCTGGCCCTGGGGCTGGCCGTAGCGCTGGCCCTCGGAACCGTACTGCTCGGTCGTGCCCTGGCCGTAGCGCTGGCCCTGGTCGCCGTAGGCCTGGCTCGGGTCGCCCTGCTGCTGGTCGAAGGGCTGCTGGCCGTAGGCGCTGGCGCCGTACTGCTGACCGGTCTGCGGCTGGGCGTACTGCTGCTGGCCGGTGTACTGCTGGCCCTGCTGGCCGGCGTACTGCTGCTGGGCGTCGGGGCGGTACTGCTGGGCCTCCTGGCGGATGGCATCCCGCGGGGAGCTGGCGTTGGCCGCCTCACGCTTCACGTTCGGGGCCTCGGCCTCGACCGTGGAGAGGGCGTTCTCCCAGCGCTGGCGCATCGGCACGATGCCACCACCACCGACGGCCACGACGACGACGCCGACGAGTGCGGCGAGCGTGGCGTAGAGGACGGCGTTGACCACGTTCTGGGCGATCTCGAGCTGGTTCAGCGCGGCGATGACACCCAGCGCCAGGATCACCGTGGAGGCCACGTTGGCCAGGACCTTGCCGTAGGACAGCGAGCCCAGGGTGTTCTGCACCAGGAGCTTGACGCCGGCGGCGACAGCGGCGGCGATCACCAGGATCAGGATCGCGACGAAGACCTTGGGCAGGTAGCCGATGATCGCGGCGAGGTAGTCCGAGATCGGGTTCTGACCGAAGACGCCGAACGCGGTGGAGAGCACGAAGAGCATGACCGCGTAGAAGACGATCTTGGCGAGGATCTGCGACGGGTCGTACTGCGAGTTCTGCAGGGCCTTCTTCAGGCCGCCGCGCTCGACCGCCCGGTCGAAGCCGACCTTCTCCAGCACCGTGACCAGGACCTTCTCCAGCGCCTTGGCGATGAAGTAGCCGATGGCCAGGATGACGATGAAGAGCAGGAGTGCGGGGAGGAACGCCACGACGTTGTCGAGTGCGTTCCGGAATGAGTCGCCCATGGGCGCATGCCTCCGTCGGTGAGGTGCGCCGCGGGTGCGGCGTCGTCGAGGATCACTGCCCCGTGATCGACTCCGGCAATCCCGCGGTGATCATCTGGTGCGGAACCGTTTCGTTGCCCCCTGACGAGAAGGGCGCTCCTGGTCAGCACTGCTGACGAGGAGCGCCCTCGTCGTCGGGGGCGGGGGTGGCCGTGGGCGAGGACCTGGAGGGTGCCGGGGCCACGCCAGACCGGGTCAGGCCCGGCGGCCCAGCAGGTACCCGACGAGGACACCCAGCAGGGTGAGCACCCCGCCACCGACGGCGGCCAGGGCCAGCTCGGCCGGGGCGGACCCGCCGGCGGTGGCCGCCGCGGGTGCGGCGAACCGGGTGGGTGCGGGGGCGGGCGCAGAGGCAGGCGCGGGCGACCCGGTCTGCGCGGCGGTGTCGCTGACTGCGGCAGCCGAGGGAGTCACGGTCGCGTTCGCCGGAGCGGCCGGCGCCGGGGCGGTGCCGGTGAGCTCGGCGTCGATGGCGGAGAAGAACTGCCCGGCCAGCCGCTTGGCCACCCCGGTGATCATCCGCTGGCCCACCCCGGCCACGGCGCCACCGACGACGGCGTCCGCGTCGTAGGTCAGCTTCGTGCCGCCGTCGACCTCCTCCAGGGTGATCGGCACGGTGGCCCGCACCGAGCCGGGCCCGCCCGAGCCCGAGGCGTGCATGACGTAGCGGGTGGGCTCGGTCTTGTCGGTCAGCTTCACCTCACCGGCGTAGACGCCGCGGATGGCGCCGACGCCGACCGAGACGGTCATCGCGTACTCGTCCTCGCCGGTGCGCTCCAGGCCCTGGCAGCCCGGGATGGTGCGGGCGAGCACCGCGGGGTCGGTGATCGCGGCCCACACGGCGGCGGGGGGAGCGGACAGGGTGGCGGTGCCGTCGAGCTTCACGCGGGGACTCCAGGGATGGCAGCGGGGACGCGCTCGGCGTCGGGGGATCGGACGAGGTCGTAGAGCTCGGTCGGGCTGATCGGCATCGCGGCGATCCGGAGACCGATCGCGTCCTCGATGGCCGAGGCGATGCACGCGGTGCCGGGGATGACGCCGGCCTCACCGGCGCCCTTGAGGCCCAGCGGGTTCAGCGGGGACGGGGTCTCCTGGTGGTCGATCACCACGTCGGGGACCTCGCTGGCGTAGGGCATCAGGAAGTCCATGAACGAGGCGTTCTGCAGTTGGCCGTCGCTGTCGTAGGCCATCCGCTCGTAGAGCGCACCGCCCACGCCCTGGGCGACCCCGCCGTGTACCTGGCCCTCCACGATCATCGGGTTGACGATCGTTCCGCAGTCGTGGACGACGGCGTAGTCCACGACGTCGATCTCCCAGGTGGTCGGGTCGATCTCCACCACCGCGGCGTGTGCCCCGGAGGCGAAGGTGGACCGGATCGGGGAGTAGTAGTCGACGTGCTCCAGGCCGGGGGCGTCGCCGACCGCGACCGGGGGCTTGCTGTCGTCGCCGGGGCCGGCGAACTGGGTGGCCTGCCGGGCGGCCTCGTCGAAGGCGTACCGCAGCGGGTTGGAGAGCACCGCGACGGTGCGCAGCGGGATCGCCGTCCCGGGCGTGCCCTTGACCTGCACGACGCCCTCGTCGATCTCGAGGTCCTCGACATCGGCCTCCAGGATCTCCGCAGCGATCCGCAGCGCCTTGGCCCGCACCCCACGGGCGGCCAGCGCGATGGCGTTGCCGCTCATCACCGCCGCGCGGGAGGCGAAGGTGCCCACGGCGTAGCCGAACCGCCGGGTGTCGCCGGTGGTGACCTCGACGTCCTCGATCGGGACGCCGAGCTCGTGCGCCACGATCTGCGCGAACGCGGTCTCGTGACCCTGGCCCTGCGACGTCAGGCCGGTGGAGACCAGCACCTTGCCGCTGCCCAGCACTTGGACGTGACCGCCCTCGTACGGGCCGGGGCCGGTGCCCTCGACGTACATGGCCATCCCGATGCCCAGCTGCTTGCCGCGGGAGGCGGCCTCGGCCCGGCGCTCCTCGGCGCGGTCCCAGCCGACCAGGGCCACCAGCTTGTCCAGCAGACCCTCGTAGTCACCGGAGTCGTAGATCACCGGCCGGCCGTCCTGGAACGTCAGGTGGTGGTCGTAGGGGAACTGGTCCTTGCCGATCAGGTTGCGCCGGCGCACCTCGGCCCGGTCCAGCCCGAGGTCCTGGGCGATCCGGTCCATCGTGCGTTCCATCGCGTAGCAGCCCTGGGGGCGGCCGGCGCCGCGGTAGGGCGTGACGATGACGGTGTTGGTGTAGACGCTGTCGATGCGCACCCGGTACACCGGGACGGCGTAGGGGCCCACGAGCTGGGTGGCCGTCACGATCGGCACGATGATCCCGTAGGGCGTGTAGGCGCCGTTGTCGTGCCAGGCGCGGACGTCGAGTGCGGTCACCCGGCCCTCGTCGTCGTAGCCGACGGTGATCTCCTGGCGCTGCTCCCGCTCGTGTGCGGAGGAGATGAAGTGCTCGCGACGGTCCTCGGCCCAGTGCACGGGCTGGCCCAGCGCGATGGCGGCCATCGGCACCAGCAGCTCCTCGGGCCACGGGTGCACGATCTTGACGCCGAACCCGCCGCCCACGTCGGGCGCGACGACCTCGACCTTCTCCAGCGACAGCTGCAGCTTGGCGGCGATCGCAGCGCGCACCGAGGTGGAGGCCTGGGTGGAGGTGTGCACCCGCAGCGAGGAGTCGTCGGCGTCCCACACCGCGTGCACGCCCTTGCCCTCCATCGGCATGCAGGCGCTGCGCTCGATGTACTGGGTGAACGACAGGGTGCGCGGGGAGGCGGCCAGCGCGGCCTCGACGTCGCCGGTCTCCTGGTGGTGCCGGGCGGCGACGTTGTCCGGGACGTCGGCGTGCACCGCGTGCACGGCGGCCCGGGAGGCGTCGACGCCCACGACGACCGGCAGCTCCTCGTAGGAGACGACGATCCGGTCGCAGACGTCCTCGGCGACGTACCGGTCGGTGGCGACCACCATGACCACGGCCTCGCCCACGTGCTGCACGACATCGCGGGCCAGCGGGAACCCGGTGCGCGGGGCGGTGAGCTGGGGGTGCGGGATGAGCACCGGGAGCGGCTCGGCCATCGGGCCGGCCAGGTCCTCGTAGGTGTAGATCGCCACGACGCCCTCGACGTCCAGCGCGCCGTCGACGTCGATGCCGGTGATCCGGGCGTGCGCGTAGGGGCTGCGCACGAACGCAGCCGCGAGGGCCCCGTGTCCGATGTCGTCGGTGTAGCGCCCGCGGCCGGTGATCAGCCGCAGGTCCTCCCGCCGGCGGACCGGCTCGCCCATGAGCTTGGTGGTCACTGGGCCTCCTCCCGCATGAGGCCCGCGGCGTGCCGGCAGGCCTTCTTGATGTTGGCGTAGCCGGTGCACCGGCAGAGGTTGCCGCCGACGATCTCGTCGACCTCGTCCTCGGTGATCTCGGTGCTCTGGTCGCGGGCCTCGAGCCCGGCGGCCATGGTCATGAGGAAGCCCGGCGTGCAGAAGCCGCACTGCAGGGCGTGGCACTCACGGAAGGCGGTCTGCACCGGGTGCAGCACCTCACCGCCCCGGCCGTCGTCCCGGGCCAGGCCCTCGACGGTGGTGACGGCCTTGCCGTCCACCTGGACGGCGAGCACCAGGCAGGACCGCACCGGCTGACCGTCGACCAGCACCGTGCAGGCGCCGCAGACGCCGTGCTCGCAGCCCACGTGGGTGCCGGTCAGCTCGAGGTCGTGGCGCAGCGCGTCGGACAGCAGCCGGCGGACCGGGACCGTCGTTTCACGTGGCACACCGTTGACGGTGACGGAGATGGTGCGCTCGGTGGAGACGCTCATCGGTTCTGTGCCTCCTGGGCGGCGCGGGCGAGGGTGCGTTCGGTGAGCACGCCGACCAGCAGCCGGCGGTAGTCCGCGCTGGCGTGCAGGTCGCCGTCCGGGTCGACGAGGGTGCGGGCCAGGGCGCCGGCGGCCGCCCAGTCGGCGGTGTCGGCGGACTGGCCGACGACGGCCTCGGTCAGGTCGTGCACCTCGGGCACCAGCCCGACGGAGATGTAGGACGCCCGGGCGGAGGTGACCCTCGAGTCGTGGTCGAGGGTCACCGTCACGCCGGCACCGCACACGGCGTAGTCGCCCTTGCGCCGGGAGATCTCCTCGAACGCGGTGCCGGTGCGGGCGGGCAGGGCGGGGAAGAAGGCGTCGATGACCACGGCGGGGCCGTGCACCGAGGTCTCCAGCGGGCCGATGAAGAAGTCGGCCCAGTCGACGGCGGACGACCCGGCCGGGGTGGCCACGGTGACCGAGCCGCCGGTCAGCGCCAGCACCGAGGTCATCTCACCCGAGGGATCGGCGTGCGCGATCGAGCCGACGGTGGTGCCGCGGTTGCGGATGGCCGGGTGCGCGACGTTGGCGGTGGCCCGGGCCAGCAGCGGCTGGACCGCGGCGGCACCGGCGTGGTGCAGCAGACCCACGTGCCGCACCAGGGCCCCGACCCGGACGCCGTCGTCACCCACGACGACGGCGTCCAGGCCGGGCACCCGGTTGATGTCCACGAGCGTGGTCGGCGAGGCCAACCGCATGGACAACAGGGGGAGCAGCGACTGCCCTCCGGCCATCACCTTGGCGCTCTCGCCCTCGCTCTCGAGGACGGACAGCGCCTCGTCGAGCGAGGTGGGGTCGGCGTAGCCGAAGGGTGCGGGCTTCACTGCGTGCGGGTCTCCTTCACGGTGCCTGTCTGTGCATCGAGCGTCGAGGGGTCGGCGGCGCCGTCGCGGGTGTGCGCACCGGTGGCGCCCAGGGCGGGTCCGGTGCCGTGCCGGAAACCGTCCTCGGCGCCCAGCGAGTCCTTCATGTCCTGCGGCGCGAGCGCCCGCGCCAGGTGCCAGCCGCCGACGGCGACGATGGTGCCCAGCGAGATGCCCGACAGTGAGAAGTTGTCGGTGACCTGGAGGTTGACGTTGCCGATGCCGATGATGATCCCGGCCGCGAGCGGCACGAGGTTGATCGGGTTGGCGAAGTCGACCCGGTTCTCCTTCCAGATCTTGGCGCCCAGCAGCCCGATCATCCCGTAGAGGACGACGGTGATGCCGCCGAGCACGGCACCCGGGGTCGCGTTGACCACGGCCCCGAACTTGGGCACCAGACCGAGCACGATGGCCACGATCGCGGCCACGTAGTAGGCGGCCGTGGAGTAGACCCGGGTGGCGGCCATGACGCCGATGTTCTCGGCGTAGGTGGTCGTGGGGGAGCCACCGACGGAGCTGGCGAGCACGGTGCCCACGCCGTCGGCGAAGACCGCACGGCCCATCACGGGGTCGAGGTCGCGCTTGGTCATCTCACCGACGGCCTTGACGTGGCCGGCGTTCTCCGCGACCAGCGCGATCACGGCGGGCAGCACCAGCAGGGAGAAGTTCACCGAGAAGCTGGGGGCGGTGAGGGTGGGCAGCCCGAACCAGTCGGCAGCGGCGACGCCGTCGAGGTTGACCCGGTCGTGCGCGCTGACCACACCGGCGCCGTCGGGCCCGGTGATCTGACCGGCGGTGACGTCGAGGACCAGGGAGAGCACGTAGCCGAACACCAGGCCCAGCAGGATGGAGATGCGCGACCAGAAGCCGCGCAGCGCGAGGGACACCACGACGACGAAGGCCATGGTGGCGAAGGCGACCCACTGGTCCTGGGGCCAGTACGTCTGGGCCGCGACCGGGGCCAGGTTGAAGCCGATCAGCAGGACCACGGCACCGGTGACGGCCGGCGGCAGCACCTTGTTGACCACGACCGGCCCGGCCTGCTGGATGACCAGCCCGACGAGGGCGAGCACCACACCGGAGACCAGGATCGCGCCGACGACGTCGCCGCTGTCACCCCCGCCCGCCCGCACCGCGGCCACGCCGCCGACGAAGGCCGCCGAGGTGCCCAGGTAGGAGGGCACCTTCCCCTGCACGATGAGCAGGAAGACGATCGTCGCGATCCCGCTCATCATGATCGCCAGGTTCGCGTCCAGGCCCATGATCAGCGGGAAGACGAATGTCGCCCCGAACATGGCGACAACGTGCTGCGCGCCGATCCCGACGGTCAGCGGCCAGGACAGCCGCTCGTCGGGGGCCACGGCCTGACCGGGCGGCGGGGTCTTCCCGTCGCCGTACAGCTTCCACCCGAACGCCATGGTTCCTCCTGCTCGTAACGGCAACTCGCCGCAGCCGGCGGGCTCGATCCCCCCGGGAGCGGTCACTGTGACACCGACCACCGACCGTCCGGAAGTACCTCAGCGCTAAATCTTCGTGCCGGGATCATTGCATGCGGATTTCTCTCACCGCTGAGACACTTTCGCCTGTAACGTCCGGACGGTGAGTGCTCCCACAGCAGCGGCCGGCGACCTCCAGCAGGCGCCCCGGCACGTTTCCCTGCGCAGCGGCGTCTACGCCGACTCGGTCAAGTTGATGCAGGTCAGCAAGGCGATCGGCGCCCGCGAGGGCGTCACCGCCGTGCTGGTCGCCATGGCCACGCCGCTCAACCTCGAGCTCGCGGCGGGGATGGGCCTCTCGCCCGACCCCGGGGCCAAGCCCGACCAGCTGCTCATCGCCCTGACCGCCACCGACGAGGCCGAGCTGAGCGCCGCGGTCGCCGCGGTCGAGGCCGCGTTGACCGCACGCGAGGACCGCGGCTCGGCCCAGGCCATCGCCTCCCGCACGGTCGGGGCAGCCTTGGACGAGCAGCCCGAGACCCCGCTGGCGATCGTCAGCGTGCCGGGTCCGTACGCCGTCGCCGAGGCGATGGACGCCGTCGCCGCCGGCCGCAGCGTGCTGGTGTTCAGCGACGGCGTCCCGGTCGAGCACGAGATCGCCCTCAAGCAGGCCGCGCACGACGCCGGCGTGCTGGTGATGGGCCCCGACTGCGGGACGGCGATCGTCGCCGGGGTCTTCCTGGGCTTCGCCAACGTGGTCCGGCCCGGGCCCGTCGGCCTGGTCGCCGCCTCCGGTACCGGAGCCCAGCAGGTCAGCTGCCTGCTCGACGCCGCCGGCGTCGGGGTCAGCCACGTGCTCGGCGTCGGGGGCCGCGACCTCTCCGCCGCCGTCGGTGGCCTGGCCACCCTGGACGCGCTGCGGATGCTCGAGGAGGACACCGCCACCGAGCGGGTCCTGCTGGTCTCCAAGCCCCCGGCCCCCGAGGTCGCCGAGCGGGTCGCCGCCGCGTCGGCGGAGCTGTCCACCCCGGTGTCCAGTGCCGCGCTCTCGGCCGACAGCCCCGACCTGACCGCCGCGGTCGAGGCGCTGCTGCGCGACATGGGCGTCGCCGTCCCCACCTGGCCGACCCGGCCCGGCGCCGCGCGGGCCGTGCCCGCCGGTGCCGTGCTCAAGGGCTTCTACTCCGGCGGCACGCTGGCCGACGAGGCGATGCTGGTGGCCGCACCGGCGCTCGGCGACGTCCGTTCCAACACCCCGCTGCGCCCCGAGCTCGACCTGGGCGCCGACTTCGCCGCCCGCGGGCACGTGGTCGTCGACTTCGGGGACGACGCCCTGACCGTCGGGCGGGCGCACCCGATGATCGACCCCACGCTGCGGCTGGAGGCGATCGCGACCCTGTCCGCCAGTGGCGAGCCCGCCGTCCTGCTGCTCGACGTCGTCCTCGGACACGGCGCCGACCCCGACCCGGCGGGTGCGCTCGCCCCGGCCCTGCGCGACCTGCAGATCCCGGTCGTCGTCGCCCTCGTCGGCACCGAGGGCGACCCGCAGGGCTGGTCGGCCCAGGCCGACGCCCTCGCCGCTGCCGGCGCCGCCGTCTTCGCCTCCAACTCCGCGGCCACCCGGCACGCACTCGACCTGATCGGGGCCACGAAGTGACCAGTCTGCTCAGCGGCCCGCCCGCCGTCGTCGCCGCCGGGGTCGACGTCTTCTCCGACGCACTGCGTGCCCAGGGGGCCGCGGTGACCGACGTCGAGTGGCGCCCGCCGACGATCGGCTCGGCCGAGGACCTCACCCAGCTCGCACTGGACCCGCGCCGGGCCGCCGCCAACCGGGCCGCCGTCGAGCGGGTGCTGGCCGCGGGCTCGGTGCTCACCGACGTCCTCCCCGCCCGCGACGTGCTCGGCCTGCCCGACCGCACCCTCCTGCACAGCGGACCGCCGCTGACCTGGGAGACGGCGTCCGGCCCGATGCGCGGGGCGCTCATGGGCGCCTGCCTGTTCGAGGGCTGGGCCGAGACCCCCGAGGACGCCGAGGCGCTGCTGGCCTCCGGCGGCATCGCGCTGGACCCCTGCCACCACCACCGCGCCGTCGGCCCGATGGCCGGGGTGACCAGCCCGTCGATGTGGATGTGGTGCCTCACCGACCCCACCGACGGCCGGCAGGCGTTCTCCAACCTCAACGAGGGCCTGGGCAAGGTGCTCCGGATGGGCGCCTACGGCCCCGAGGTGATCGAGCGGCTGCACTGGATGACCCGCACGCTGGGCCCGGTGCTGCAGGCCGCCGTCCGCAGCCGGTCCGCGGACCCGCTGGACGTCAAGGCCGTGCTCGC
>JAOPVM010000305.1 GCA_025966215.1 Klenkia sp. | reverse complement strand
CCACCGACTGGTCGGCCAGCCCGCTGGGGCCCCCGAACGGCTGGCCGGACACCCTGCGGACGGCTGCCACCACCGTCCTCAACTGCCCCTTCCCCATGCTGGTGATGTGGGGTCGGGACCTGGTGATGGTCTACAACGCCGCCTACGCCCCGGTGCTGGGCGACAAGCACCCGGCTGCGCTCGGCCAGCGCTGCGCGGACGTCTGGGCGGAGCTCTGGCCCACCCTCCGCGGGCGGTTGCACGCCGTGCTCGACGGCGCGGCCACCTACGACGTCGACCTGCCGCTGGTGATGCACCGGCACGGGTACGACGAGGACACCTGGTTCACCTTCTCCTACTCCCCGGTGCTGGAGCCCGACGGCCGGGTGGGTGGGGTGCTGAACACGACGACCGACACCACCGGCCGGGTGCTCGGCGCCCGTCGGCTGACCGTGCTGCAGCGGTTGTCGGCGGCCGGCTCCGGTCGGCACGGGGACGTCGACCGGGCGGCCACCGAGGCGCTCGCCGCCATGGCCACGGCCCAGGAGGACTGTCCGTTCGGGGTGCTCTACCTGCTCGACGCCGACCGGTCCGTGGCCCGGCCGGCTGCCGCGGTCGGCCTGAGTGGCCCGCCGGCTGCTGCCGCGGCGAGCCCGCTGCCCACCTCGGCGGACGACTGGGTGTGGCAGGCGCTGGTCACCGACACCGTGACGGTGCGGCGGGGGTTGGCCGACATCGCCCGCGGCGTCGTCCTGCCCGAGGCCGGGGAGCGCTCCGAGGTCGACACCGTCGTGGCGTTGCCGCTCACGGCGCCCGGTCAGACCACCCCGATGGGCGTGCTGGTGCTCGGCACCAACCCGAGGCTGCCGCTGGACACCGAGTACCGCACGTTCCTCCAGCTGGTCGCCGCCCAGGTCGCCGCGGTGGTCGCCGATGCGCAGGCCCACGCCGTCGAGCGGCACCGGGCGCGCGAGCTGGCCGAGGCCGAGCGGGCGGCGGCCCGGTTCTCCACCGAGGTGTCGGAGACCCTGCAGCGTTCGATCCTCGGCCCGGTCGAGCTGCCGCCGGGCTTCGCGGTGCGCTACGAACCGGCCACCAGCGCCCTCGAGGTGGGCGGCGACTGGTACGACGTGGTGGAGCTCTCCGACGGGGTCTTCGGCGTCGTGGTGGGGGACGTGGTCGGTCGGGGGCTCGCCGCAGCCGCGGTGATGGGGCAGCTGCGCAGTGCTGGCCGCGCGCTGCTGCTGGAGGCCAACGGTCCTGCGCAGGTGCTCTCCGCGCTCGACCGGTTCGCCGGTCTGGTCCGCGGTGCCACCTGCAGCACCGTGTTCTGCGCGGTGGTCGACCGCCGGACCGGGCTGGTCCGCTACAGCAGCGCCGGGCACCTGCCGGCCGTCGTGGTCGAGGGCGACGCCTCCCCCCGGCTGCTGCTGGACGCCCAGTCGCTGCCGCTGGCGGTGCTGCCCGACCGGGTCCGTCCCGAGGCCGAGACGACCCTCGCGCCCGGCGCCAGCCTGCTGCTGTACACCGACGGCCTGGTCGAACGGCGCGACGAGGCCCTCGACGAGGGCATCGCCCGGGCGCTGGACGTGCTCGACGCCGGCCGCGCCCTGGACCCCGAGCTGCTGGCCGGTGTCCTGGTCGAGCAGCTGCTCGGTGCCGACCACGACGACGACGTCGCCCTCATGCTGTACCGCCAGCCGGAGCTGGCCGCCCCCTCCCTGGTGGCGCCCGTCCCGCGGCCCGTGTCGGCCCCCGTGGTGGCGGCTGGGTGACCGGTCGCCCGGTGCTGGTGGTCGGTGCCGGCCCGGTCGGGCTGACCGCTGCGCTGCTGCTGGCCCGGCGGGGCCGGTCCGTGGTGGTGGTCGACCGGCACACCGAGGCGTGGCCGCTGCCCCGGGCGGTGCACCTGGACGACGAGGCGGTGCGGGTGCTGCAGGCCGCCGGGGTGGCCGAGGCGTTCGCGGCGGTCAGCCGCCCGATGGCCGGACTGCGGCTGCTCGACCCAGGGCACCGGGTCCTCGTGGAGTTCGCCCGCTCCCCGGGCGTGGGCGTGCACGGCTGGCCGCAGGCCTCGATGTTCGACCAGCCCGACCTGGAGCGGGTGCTGCTCGACGCCGTGGCCGGCGAGCCGCTGGTGCAGCTGCGGCGCGGGCTGGAGCTGACCGGCCTGCAGACCCGGGCCGACGGGGTGCGGGCGGGCGTGACGGACCGGTCCGGTGCGGTGGGGGAGCTGGTGGGGGAGGCCCTGCTCGGGTGCGACGGGGCGGGCAGCACGGTGGCCCGGCTGATCGGGGCGCGACCGGTGCCGCTGGCCCGCACCGCCCGCTGGTTGGTCGCCGACCTCCGGTCGGACACCCCGCTGCCGGTCTGGCCCGGCGTCCACCAGGTCTGCGACCCGGACCGGCCGGCCACGTTCATGCCGGTCGCCGGGGACCGCTACCGGGCCGAGTTCCGGCTCGCCGACGGCGAGACCGCCACCGGTGTCGACCTGCCTGCGCTGCTCGCCCCCTTCGGTGCCGCGGCGGCCGAGCCGGTCCGGGTCGCCGAGTACGTCTACGGCGCGTCGGTCGCCGACCGCTGGCGGGCCGGTCGGGTGCTGCTGTGCGGGGACGCCGCGCACCTCACCCCGCCGTTCATCGGTCAGGGCCTGGGCCTGGGCCTGCGGGACGTCCACCAGCTGGTCTGGAAGCTCGACGCGGTGCTCGACGGTGCGGACCAGGCGCTGCTGGACACCCACCCCGTCGAACGGGCCGCGCACGCCCGCGCGCTGATCAGGCTGGCCGTGGTGCTCGGCTGGCTGATGAGCGCCGGAGGCGCCCGGACCGCGGTGCTGCGCCGGGCCGTGCTCGCCGGGCTGCGCC
>JAOPVM010000209.1 GCA_025966215.1 Klenkia sp. | reverse complement strand
CTGTCCGGACTCCGGACAGCAGGGGCGCTTCCTCGTGCGCTGGGACGACGAAGGGCGGGTCCGGCGACGACGCTGTCGCTGGGCCCGCCCCTCGTCGGGTCGGTGGGCCGGTCAGGCCGGCTGGAGGTCCGTGCTGGGCTCGGGGCTGCGGCGGAAGCCGCGGTAGCCGTCGCGGGCCACCTCGTCGCACTCCCGGCGGTAGCGGCGCAGGCCGCCGGCGTAGGGCATGAACACCCGCGGCTTGCCCTCGATCTCCGCGCCGAGGTAGTACGACGCCGCCTCCATGTAGAGGGTCGGGGCAGCCGCGGCGTTGACCCGCTCGACCCACTCCGCCTCGGCCTCCGCGGTGGCCTCGACGACCGGCGTGCCGGCCGCCTCGGAGTCCACCAGCAGGGCCGAGACCCAGTCGACGTGCTGCTCGATGGAGACCATCACGTTGCCCAGCAGGGACGGCGACCCGGGCCCGGCGATGATGAACATGTTCGGGAAGCCCGCGGTCATCAGGCCCAGGTAGGTCAGCGGTCCGCCGGCCCAGTGCTCCTTCAGCGTGACGCCGTCCCGGCCGGTGATGGTGGGCTTGAGCAGCGAGCCGGTCATCGCGTCGAAGCCGGTGGCGAAGACGATGACGTCGAGGTCGTAGGCGGCGTCCGTGGTCTCCAGCGTGGTGGCCGTCGCCCGGGTCAGCGGTGCCTCGGCGATGTCGACCAGGGTGACGTTCTCCCGGTTGAACGTCTCGTAGTAGCCGGTGTCCACGCACGGCCGCTTGGCGCCGTAGGGGTAGGTGTGCGGCGACAGCTTCTCGGCCAGCGCCGGGTCGTTGACCCGCTCGGCGATCTTGCCGCGGATGAAGTCCGAGGCCGTCCGGTTCGCCTCGTGGCTGACCAGCAGGTCGTTGTAGGCCAGCAGGAACCCGAAGCCGGCGGAGTGCCACTGCTCCTCGTAGTGCCGCTCGCGGGCGGCGTCGTCGTCGTCGAGGGCCCCGCGGCGGGTGACCGGCACCGACAGCCCGGTGGGGCTGTTGCGCAGCATCTCCCGACGCTCGGGCAGCGAGAGCTTCAGCGCTGCCCGCTCGGCGTCGGAGAGCACCTGGTGGTGGGCCGGCACGCTGAAGGCCGGGGTGCGCTGGAAGACCACCAGCTCCTCCACCTCGGGGGCGATGCGCGGGATGACCTGGATGCCCGAGGACCCGGTGCCGATCACGCCGACCCGCTTGCCGGCCAGGTCCACGGGCTCACGCGGCCAGTCGGCGGTGTGCAGCACCTGGCCGGTGAAGTCCTCGATGCCCTCGACCTGGGGGCGCTTGACCGCCGAGAGGCAGCCGGTGGCCATCACCAGGTAGCGGCCGCGGGCGGTGGTGCCGTCCTCGCAGGTCACGTCCCAGCGGGCGGCGTCGTCGTCCCAGGTGGCGGTGGCGACGCGGGCGCCGGTGGTGACGTCGCGACGCAGGTCGAACCTGTCGGCGACGTGGTGCACGTAGCGGAGGATCTCCGGCTGCGTGGCGTAGCGCTCGGACCAGTTCCACTCCTCGTCCAGCTCGGGGGAGAAGGTGTAGCTGTAGTCGGTGGAGTCCACGTCGCAGCGGGCGCCGGGGTAGCGGTTCCAGTACCAGACGCCGCCGACGTCGTCGCCGGCCTCCAGGACCCGCACGCTCATCCCGCGCTCGTCGCGCAGTTCGCGGAGCATGGCGAGGCCGGCGAACCCGGCGCCGACCACCACGACGTCGACGTCGTGGTGGGTCTGGGTGTTGCTCATGGGGTGCTCCCGTCGTCGGCTCCGCTGGTGCACCGTCGACGGTAAGGCGGTGCGCAGGCGGTGTCAACGTAGGTGTTGACGACATCGGTCCACACTGGTGTTGACAGCTGTCGCGCGCCCGGGTCATCGTCCGTGCGAGGCAGCACCCCCTGGACGAGGAGCACCACCATGACCGCACCGGCAGACACCACGACCCCCACCCTCGAGCACCTGCTCACCAGCCTGCGGGCCGGTGACGTCGCCGACGCCACGGCGCTCTACGTCGACGGTCGGTGGGTGCCCTCCGCCGGGGCCGGGACGATCGACGTGCTCGACCCCGCGACCGAGCAGGTCGTCGCGGCCGACCAGGCCCGGGCGGTGCGGGTGGCCCGCAAGCTGGAGGCCGGCCAGGTGCAGGTCAACGGCAGCGCCTTCAACCCGGCCGCCCCGTTCGGCGGCTACGAGCAGTCCGGGCGGGGCAGCGAGGCCGGCGCGGCCGGCTTCGAGGAGTTCCTCGAGACCAAGGCGATCCAGCTCTGAGGCCCGACCTGCGCCCGGACCTGCAGGCGCTGCTGGAGAAGTTCGCGGCCGCCGGGGTGCCCACCTACGACCAGGTGGGAGTCCCGGCGGCCCGCGAGCAGCTGGAGGCCGTGGTCCGGCTGCAGCAGCGACGCGAGCTGGGCGATGTCACCGACCACGAGGTCGCCGGCCCTGCCGGGCCGGTGCCGGTGCGGGTCTACCGCCCGGACGACGTCACCTCGGGTGCCGTCGTGGTCTACCTGCACGGCGGGGGCTTCGTGCTGGGCAGCATCGCCGCGGCCGACCGACCGTGCCGCGGGCTGGCCGTCGCGGCCGGCTGCGTGGTCGTCTCGGTCGGGTACCGGCTGGCCCCCGAGGCGCCGTTCCCCGGCGGGCTGGAGGACTGCGTCGCCGCGGTGCGGTGGGCGGCGGGTCTGGACGGCGACCGGCTCGTGCTGCTGGGCGACAGCGCCGGCGGCGCGCTGGTGGCGGGGGTGTCCGCCGTCCTCCGGGACGCCGGCGACCGGCTGCCGGACGCCCAGGTGCTGCTCTACCCCACCCTCGCCCCACCCGGGGAGACCGGGTCGATGCGCGAGTTCGCCGACGGGCCGATGATGACCCGCCGCGAGCTGGAGTGGTTCTGGGGGCTCTACGCCCCCGACGCCGACCCGGCGGCCGCCCCGCTGCTGACGGCCGACCTGGCCGGGCTGCCGGCGACGACGGTGGTGGTCGCCGAGCTCGACCCGCTGCGCGACGAGGGGCTGGCCTACGCCGACCGGCTGGCCGCGGCCGGGGTCGTGGTGCAGGTGCGCGTCGTCGAGGGCGCCCCGCACGGCTTCTGGTGGCTCGACCGTCCCCTCGCCCAGGCCGACGAGCTCACCGCCGCCCTGGTGCCCGTGCTGCGCGGCGAGGGACCGCTGGGCTGACCCGCTCGACCTCCAGCGTGGATCAGGTCTCCTGATCAACGACTCGCCGCCCTCACCAACGTCGGTGAGGGCGGCGAGTGTTGGATCAGGTCACCTGATCCACGCTGCGGAGGCGCAGGTGGGTCAGAGGAGCTCGAGGACGGTGGCGTTGGCCTGGCCGCCGCCCTCGCACATCGACTGCAGGCCGTAGCGGATCCCGTTGTCCTTCATGTGGTGCAGCATCGTGGTCATGATGCGGGCACCGGAGCCGCCCAGCGGGTGACCCAGGGCGATGGCACCGCCGAGGGGGTTGAGCAGCTTCTCGTCGGCGCCGATCTCGATCTGCCAGGCCAGCGGGACGGGGGCGAAGGCCTCGTTGATCTCGAAGACCCCGATCTCGTCGAGCCGCAGGCCGGAACGCTCGAGCAGCTTCTTGGTCGCCGGGATGGGCGCGGTGAGCATCTTGACCGGGTCGTCGCCGGCCAGGGCCACGCTGTGCACCCGGGCGAGGGGCTTCAGGCCCAGCTCGGCGGCCTTCTCGGCGGTCATCATGAGCAGCGCCGCCGAGCCGTCGGAGATCTGGCTGGCGTTGCCGGCCGAGACGACGCCGTCGGCCTTGAACGGGGTCTTCAGGTTCGCCAGGCCCTCGACGGTGCCGCCGCGACGGATGCCCTCGTCCTGGGTCACCCGGCCCTCGGGGGCGTCGACCGGGGCGATCTGGGCGTCGAAGCGGCCCTCGTCCTGGGCGGCGGCGGCGCGCTCGTGCGAGCGGATGGCGAACTCGTCGAGCTGGGTGCGCGAGAGGCCCCACTTCTCGGCGATGAGCTCGGCGCCGACGCCCTGGTTGGGGGAGCCGTAGCGGGCCCGGTAGTCCTCGCCGAGGGGGTCCATGCCGTTGACCGAAGAGCCCATGGGCACCCGGCTCATCGACTCCACGCCGCCGGCGACGACGACGTCGTAGTGCCCGGCGACCAGACCGGCAGCCGCGAAGTGCACGGCCTGCTGGGAGGAGCCGCACTGACGGTCCACGGTCGTGCCGGGGACGCTCTCGGGCCAGCCGGCGGAGAGCACGGCGTTGCGGGCGATGTCGTAGGTCTGCTCACCGATCTGGGAGACACAGCCCCAGATCACGTCGTCCACCAGCACCGGGTCGATCCCGGCGCGGGAGACGAGGGACTTCAGCACGTGGGCCGACAGCTCGGTGGGGTGGACGCCCGACAGGCCCCCGTTGCGCTTGCCGACGGGCGTGCGGACGGCCTCGACGATGACTGCGTCGCGCATGTCGCGACTCCTCTCGGTCACAGGGGCCCGGCAGCTCTGCCGGGACCGTCGTCAACACATGAGTTGACTCAACGGCCATCGTCGCCTGCGCGGTGCTCGGACGCAAGGGCCGACGTCGACGGTCAGACCTGACCGTAACCGCCCCGGCGGTCGGACGTCACGCGATGCAGGTCAGCCGCTGCCCGCCGTTGTAGGTGACCATGTCGGCCAACGCGGCGGGGACGTCGATCCTGCAACCGCGCCCGCCCCCGGCGAGCTCGGCGTGCGCCCGGTGCAGGTTGCCCACGATCCGCTCGGCGTCGCTCCACCCGGCGTACTCGCCCAGGTCGACGCTGCGGGCGGCCTCCAGGGGCGCGACCCCGGCGGCGAAGGAGTCGCGGGCGACGCCGTCGAGCCAGTGCAGGTAGCCGAGGATCTGGGTCACCAGCTCGGGGCCGGCCACCGGGCCGTGGCCGGGGACGATCGTCTCGGCGCCCAGCGGGGAGACGACCTGCTCCAGCACCTCGATCGCGCCGGCCAGCGAGCCCATCACCAGGAAGGGGGTGCCGCCGGCGAACAGGAGGTCGCCGGCGAACAGCGTCTTCTGCTCGGGCAGCCACACCACCGAGTCGTTGGTGGTGTGCGCCGGGGTGCCGACGTGGGTGACCTCGACCCGGCGGTCGTCGACCCAGAGGGTGACGCCGTCGGTGTAGGTGAGGAACGGCGGCTCCAGGACGACCTCGCCGATGTCGAACGGGGTCCAGAACGGCTGGTCACCGGGGATGCCGGCGGCGATCACGCCCTCCCGGGTGGCCTCGTGGCCGACCACGGTGGCCCCGCCGAACAGCCAGTTGCCGTGCGTGTGGTCGCCGTGGTGGTGGGTGTTGACCAGGGTGCGCACCGGCTGGTCGGTGACCGTGGCGATGGTGTCCCGGAAGGCCCGGGTGCGCTTCTCGGTGGAGCAGGTGTCCACGATCGCGGCACCGCGGCGGCCGACCAGCAGGCCGGTGTTGTTCACCCACCAGGTGCCGTCGGGCTGCACGTAGGCGAAGACGCCGTCGGCGACCTCCTGCAGCACGGGCGGGGGCAGCACGGGGTCGGTCGTCGTGGAGCTCATCGGGTCCCTCTCGGCAGAACGGCGGTCAGGTCGGCGCGGGCGGTGGCCAGGGACGGGCCGTACCAGGTGAGCAGTCGCCCACTGACCAGCGCGGTCGCCCGGCCGGGGAAGGCCTCGGGCCCGTCGTCGGTGGTGAACACGTAGGGCTCGTCGGGCAGCAGGAACAGCTCGGCGTCCATGTCGTCCGGCTCGGCCCTGGGGTAGCGCTCCTCGGTGACGGCGTTGACCAGGCCGAGGCGGGCGAGCAGGTCACCGGTGAAGGTCCGCGCGCCCACCCACATCCACGGGTCCCGCCAGATCGGGACGGCGACGCGTGGCCCGGGGGTCGCCGGGGCGGCCCAGGCGCTGCGGGCGGTGGCCAGCCAGTCCGGGGTGCCGACGTCGAGCACCTCGGTGAACAGCCGGTCCATCGAGGTCAGGGCGCCGTCGAGGGTCTCGATCGCGGTGACCCAGACACCGATGCCGGCCGAGCGCAGCCGTTCGACGTCCAGCTGGCGGTTCTCCTCCTGGTTGCAGACCACGAGGTCCGGCTCGAGGGCGGCGATCGCGGCCCGGTCGGGGTTCTTCGTACCGCGCACCCGGGTGACGTCGAGGTCTGCGGGGTGGGTGCACCAGTCGGTGGCCCCGACCAGCCGATCGGGCACCGTCACCGCGAACGCCTCGGTCAGCGAGGGCACCAGGGACACGAT
>JAOPVM010000169.1 GCA_025966215.1 Klenkia sp. | reverse complement strand
CGTGGTGCACCTGCGCTACGGCACGACCGGTCGGCCCGAGCGGCGCTACACCTGGCGGACCTGAGGGTCCAGCTGCCGCCGGAGGAGGCGTCTGCGGTGCCCAGCCGCAGCCGCAGCGTGCCGCGGCGGCGGGTCTGCAGGGGGTGCTCGGCAGCTGGTGCCATCCGCCCACCGTGCCGCCGTCCGCGGTGGGTGGGCTGTGCGTGCGCCCAGGGTCCGGACAGCGCGACGGCCCGCCCCCTCGGAGGGACGGGCCGTCGTGACGTGCCCTACGAGACGAGCGAGGCGTCCAGGGTGATCTCGACGCCGGTGAGCGCCTTGCTGATCGGGCAGCCGGCCTTGGCGTCCTGCGCTGCCTTCTCGAAGCCGGCGGCGTCCAGGCCCTCGACCTCACCCCGCACGGTCAGCTTGATGCCGGTGAGCTGGAAGCCGCCGTCGGAGGCGTCCGGGCCGAGCGAGACGTCGGCGGACACCTCGAGGGACTCCGGGGTGCCACCGGCCGCGGCGATGAGGGCGGAGAGCTGCATGGCGTAGCAGGAGGTGTGGGCCGCGGCCACGAGCTCCTCGGGGGAGGTGGTGCCACCTGCCTCGTCAGCCGCGCGCTTGGGGAAGGAGACCTCGAAGGTGCCCTGCTTCGAGCTGGTCAGCTCGACCTGGCCCGAGCCCTTCTCCAGGGTGCCGTTCCACGCGGTGCGTGCGGTGCGAGTGGGCATGGTGACTCCTCTGTCGACGAGAGGCCGCCGCTCGGCGACCCCGTTCGGTCGTGCACAACCGATCAGTCGCGGACGGTGTTCCCGTCCTCCGCGACCCGCTCGGTGAGGGCCCGCAGTTCGGCCTTGAGGTGGTCGAACTCGGCCATCTCCAGGCCCAGTGCCCCGATCATCTCCGTCGACACGTGCTTCGCCTGGGACTGCAGTGCCCGGCCGGCCTCGGTGAGCAGGATCGAGACCGACCGCTCGTCGTCCACCCGTCGGTGCCGGCTGACCAGACCGGCGGCGGTGAGCCTCTTGAGCAGGGGGGAGAGGGTGCCGGAGTCCAGGGCGAGCCGGGTGCCGAGCTGGCCGACGGTCTGCCCGTCGGTCTCCCACAGCAGCATCATCACGAGGTACTGCGGGTAGGTGAGCCCCATCCGGTCCAGCATCGGCCGGTAGCGCGCCGTGACGGCTCGCGAGGCGGCGTAGAGAGCGAAGCAGAGCTGGTCGTCGAGGGCCACGCTCGGCGACGGGGTGTCCGGCATCGGGTCAGCCTAGGTGGTGCCCGACCGGGTTGGGATGACGGCGGGACGGTCTGTTCCGACACGTGACCGGTTCGAGGGACGGACTGGACGGGCAGAGTTGAGTGGAACAGACTCAACCCGACACCCGTTGTCCGGTCAGACACCCACGCACCCCACCCGAGAGGACCCCACGCCGACCATGGACAAGCTCACCACCCGTTCGCAGGAGGCCATCGCCGCGGCGCAGCGGCTGGCGGTCGACCGCGGGCAGGCGGCGCTGGAGCCGCTGCACCTGCTGATCGCCCTGCTCGACCAGCCCGAGGGCATCACCGGCCCGCTGCTGCAGGCCACCGGCGCGATCCCGGGCGAGGTCCGGGCCAAGGCCGACGCGGCACTGCGCCGGCTGCCCAGCGTGTCCGGGTCCACGGTGGCCGCACCCGCGCCCTCGCGGGACCTCCTCCGGGTGGTCAACGCCGCGGGGGAGCAGGCCACGGCACTGGGGGACGAGTTCGTGTCCACCGAGCACCTGCTGGTCGGGCTGGCGGCCGTGGGCGGCGAGGCCGGCTCCGTGCTGACCGGCGCCGGGGCCACCGACGACGCCCTGCTGGCGGCCTTCCGCACGGTGCGGGGCACCCGCAAGGTGACCTCCGCCGACCCCGAGGGCACCTACCAGGCGCTGGAGAAGTACGCCGTCGACCTCACCGAGCGGGCCCGTGAGGGCAAGGTGGACCCGGTCATCGGCCGGGACGCCGAGATCCGCCGGGTGGTGCAGGTGCTCTCCCGCCGGACCAAGAACAACCCGGTGCTCATCGGGGAGCCCGGCGTGGGCAAGACCGCGATCGTCGAGGGCCTGGCCCAGCGGATGGTCGCCGGCGACGTGCCGGAGAGCCTCAAGGGCAAGCGGCTGATGAGCCTGGACCTGTCCGCGATGGTCGCCGGGGCCAAGTTCCGCGGCGAGTTCGAGGAGCGGCTCAAGGCGGTGCTCACCGAGATCACCGAGTCCGAGGGGCAGATCGTCACCTTCATCGACGAGTTGCACACCATCGTCGGGGCCGGCGCGAGCGGCGACTCCGCGATGGACGCGGGCAACATGATCAAGCCGATGCTGGCTCGCGGCGAGCTGCGGATGGTCGGCGCCACGACGCTGGACGAGTTCCGCGAGCACATCGAGAAGGACGCGGCGCTGGAGCGGCGCTTCCAGCAGGTCTTCGTGGGCGAGCCCACCGTCGAGGACACCATCGGCATCCTGCGCGGGCTCAAGGAGCGCTACGAGGTGCACCACGGCGTGCGGATCACCGACGCCGCGATCGTCTCCGCGGCGACCCTGTCCGACCGCTACGTGACCGCCCGCTTCCTGCCCGACAAGGCCATCGACCTCGTCGACGAGGCGGCGAGCCGGCTGCGGATGGAGATCGACAGCCGTCCGGTCGAGGTCGACGAGGTGGAGCGCGTCGTCCGCCGGCTGGAGATCGAGGAGATGGCGCTGGCCAAGGAGGACGACGAGTCCTCGCAGGCCCGGCTGGTCGCGCTGCGCGAGGACCTGGCCGACCGGCGCGAGCTGCTCGACGAGCTCACCGCACGCTGGCAGCAGGACAAGGGCGCCATCGACCGGATCCGGGAGACCAAGGAGCGGTTGGAGGCGGTCCGTTCCGACGCCGAGCGGGCCGAGCGGGACGGCGACCTGGCGAGGGCCGCCGAGCTGCGCTACGGCCAGCTGCCCAGCCTGGAGAAGGCGCTGGCCGAGGCCTCGGCCGCCACCGGCGAGGCCTCGATGCTCAAGGAGGAGGTCGGCCCCGACGACATCGCCGAGGTCGTGCAGGCCTGGACCGGCATCCCGGCCGGTCGGCTCCTGGAGGGCGAGACGGCCAAGCTGCTGCGGATGGAGGACGTGCTCGCCGGGCGGGTGGTCGGGCAGCCCGACGCCGTGCGGGTGGTCTCCGACGCGGTCCGTCGCGCCCGGTCCGGGGTCGCCGACCCCGACCGGCCCACCGGGTCCTTCCTGTTCCTGGGTCCCACCGGCGTGGGCAAGACCGAGCTGGCCAAGGCGTTGGCGGAGTTCCTGTTCGACGACGAGCGGGCGATGGTCCGCATCGACATGAGCGAGTACTCCGAGAAGCACTCGGTCTCCCGGCTCGTGGGGGCGCCCCCCGGGTACGTCGGCTACGAGGCCGGCGGGCAGCTGACCGAGGCGGTGCGCCGCCGTCCGTACACCGTCGTGCTGCTCGACGAGGTGGAGAAGGCCCACCCCGACGTCTTCGACGTGCTGCTCCAGGTGCTCGACGACGGCCGGCTGACCGACGGCCAGGGCCGCACCGTCGACTTCCGGAACACGATCCTGGTGCTGACGTCGAACCTCGGGTCCCAGGTGATCGCCGACCAGTCGATCCCCGCGGACGCCACGCGGCGGGCCGTGGACGAGGTGGTCCGGGCGCACTTCAAGCCCGAGTTCCTCAACCGGCTCGACGACGTGGTGGTCTTCCGGGCGCTGGGCACCGCGGAGCTGACCGGCATCGTCGACATCCAGGTCGGGGTGCTGGCCCGGCGGCTGGCTGCCCGCCGGCTGACCCTGCAGGTGTCCGACGCGGCCCGGGAGTGGCTGGCGATGACCGGCTTCGACCCCGTCTACGGGGCCCGTCCGCTGCGCCGGCTGGTGCAGTCGGCGATCGGCGACCAGTTGGCCCGGGCGCTGTTGTCCGGTGAGGTCCGGGACGGCGACGGTGTGACCGTCGACGTCGCCTGGGACGTCACGGGCGGGGCCACCGACGCCGGGCTGACCGTCCGGCGGGCCGAGCCCGGGGTCTGACGCGGCCGCTGTCCACACCCTGTGGACAGCGCCCGCGGGGGACGGCCCCCGCTGGCAGCGTCCCTCCCGGGCGACCGGGTGGTCCGGTCGCCGGGACGGGGTGGGCGGCATGGGCGGCACGGGCGGGGTCGCAGGGATGCACCGACGGTTGCTCGGGCTGCAGGCGGCGCGGTGGGTCGTACGGCTGGGGGTGGTGCAGCTCGCCCTGGTCGGGCTGCCTCTCCTGGCCCTCTCGACGTTCGTGCTCGCCGAGCCGGCCGGGGTGGCCGTGCCGGTGTTCGGGGGTGTGGTCGGCCTGCTGGTCGGGTGGGGTCTGGTGCTCAGGGCGTTCTGGCGCCGGCGCCGGTGGGCCTGGTGGGTGCTGGTGGCCGCCGAGGTCGGGGGCCTGCTGGGGGCGGTGCTGTCCCTCTCCCCGTGGGGCCTGCTCGCCGGCGTGGTCGTCCTCGCGCTGCTGGTGCACCCGGACAGCCGGGAGTGGGTGCGACCGGACCCACCCCGCCCGATCGGGTGCCCGTCGGCACGGCGGCGCACCCCCGCGGTCCGGACACGACATGATCCCCGCGCCAGTGCAGTCGTCAGCGAGGAGCAGTCAGTGTCCGGACCGCAGGGGTACGGCCAGCAGGGGCAGCCCGGCTGGGGAGGACAGGGCGGGCAGGGCGGACAGCCCACCCCGCCGGGCGGGTACGGCCAGCAGCCGCCGTCCGGCTGGGGTCAGCAGCAGGGCCAGCCGGGTCAGCAGGGCGGCTACGGCCAGCCGGCGCCGGGCGGGTGGCAGCAGGGCCCGCCGCAGCAGTACGGCCAGCAGCAGGGCTACGGCCAGCCGGGGTTCGGCCAGCCGGGCTTCGGCGGGCCGGTCCCGCCGCCGATGCCGCGGCCCAGCACGGTCACCTACGGCATCTACGCCTTCGCGGCGGCCGCGGCGATCGGGCTGATCACCTCGGTCGTCACGTTCCTCAACCTGGACGCCTACGTCGACCAGGCCGTCAGCGACCTCGGCTACAGCCGGGCCGACTACGAGGCGACCTTCGGCTCGTCGTTGACCGACTCGATCAGCACCACCGGGGTCACCCTGGGCGCGGTCTTCGCCCTCATCGGCGTCGCGCTCTACGCCACGATGGCCTGGTTCGCCTGGAAGGGCCAGAACTGGGCGCGCATCGTGCTCTGGGTGTTCGGCGGGCTGGGCCTCCTCGGCATCTTCTCGGTGTTCGGCGCCCCGCTGCTGGTGATCACCCTGCTGGGCGTGCTGCAGTTCCTGCTGCTCGCCGCCGCGGTCGCCCTGCTCGCGCTCAAGCCGTCCAACGACTGGTACCGGGTGCAGGGCCAGCGGCGGAGGGCCGGTCTGCCCGCCTGACCGCGGCGGCGGTGGTGCCGGCCAGCAGGCTGCTGGCGGCACCGACGCACAGCACCACGACCAGCAGCGAGAACAGGGTGGCGCCGCCGGCGTCCACCATCGACAGCAGCGTGAGCAGCCCCAGGAACAGCACGGCGAGCAGGCCCAGCCAGCGCGCCCAGGCGGTACGGCGCAGCAGCAGGACGGCGGCGACCAGGGCGGCCACCCCCACCAGCAGGTAGCGCACCTGCCCCAGCACGAGGGACCGCAGCACGGTCTCCCTGTCCAGGTCGGGCTGGACGGAGAGGAACCGGTCGACCACCGTCTCCCGGCCGGCGAGGGTCAGCGCGCCGCTGGCCAGCAGCAGCACCCCGAGCACCAGCAGCAGGCCGACCGCGATCCGCAACGAGGGCGGAGCCGGGCTCGGGGTCGGGGACGGACTGCTCGCAGGAGGCACCGGCCCACCCTGGCACGCAGGCCCACAGGGCCCGGGCAGCCCCGTTCCAGGGTCGTTACAGGTTCGTGATGAACCGATGTCGGTCTGGGCCCGAACCCGGGGTGTGACCCTGACCGAGCAGTCCCCGGCCTCCGCAGCCGGCGCCGACGACATCCCCACCCGGGGTGCCCGTCGACTGCGTCGGGTGCTCGCCGCCCTCGCCGGCCTGCTGGCCGCCGCCGTCGCCCTGGGTGTCGGCGAGCTGGTGGCCGGACTGGTGGGCCCTGCATCCAGCCCGGTCGTGGCCGTGGGCGACACGGCGATCACGTTGACCCCGGAGTCGCTCAAGAGCTTCGCCATCGAGCAGTTCGGCGAGGACGACAAGATCGTCCTCGTCGGCGGGGTCCTCGTCGTCATCGCCCTCTACGCCCTCGTGGTCGGGCTCGTGTCCCTGCGCAACCGGCTCCTGGGCTTCCTCGGGATCGCCGTCTTCGGCGTCCTGGGCGTGCTCGCCGCGGTGACCCGGCCCGCCGGCGGCCTGCTCGACGGGCTGCCGTCCCTGGTCGGCGCCCTGGTGGGCATCGTGGCCCTGGGCGCGTTGATCTCGCCCCTCCTGGCCTCCACCCGCACGGCAGCCCCCGCAGCCCCCTCGTCGGTGGAGACCGATGGCGCCACCGCCTCCCGCCAGCACGCCGACGAGGCGATCGTCGACCGGCTGCGCGAGGTGCTCGGTTCCGGTGACCGCAAGGGCTTCGCCCTCGACCGTCGCCGCTTCTTCCTCACCTCCGGCGTCGCGGTGGGCGCCGCCGTCGTCACCGGCGGAGGGGGCCGGCTGCTGCAGCGTCGCTTCGACGTCGCCGGCGCCCGGTCCGACCTGAGCCTGCCCAGCCCGTCCTCGGCCGCCCCCGCGCTGCCGGCCGGTGCGGACCTGGCGACCAGCACCCCCGACCTGACCCCGCTGTTCACCGCGAACCCCGACTTCTACCGGGTCGACACGGCCATCACCGTGCCCCAGATCAGCCCGTCGGAGTACACGCTGACGCTGAGCGGGATGTTCGACTCCCCGCGCAGCTTCACCCTCCAGGAGCTCTTCGACCGCGACGACCTCATCGAGCGGGACATCACCCTGAGCTGCGTCTCCAACGAGGTG
This sequence comes from Klenkia sp., assembly GCA_025966215.1. GTDB lineage: Bacteria > Actinomycetota > Actinomycetes > Mycobacteriales > Geodermatophilaceae > Klenkia. The sequence goes on along the minus strand of JAOPVM010000169.1, from coordinate 342 downwards.
GGCGGCCGGCTCGCCAGCACCGCCCGCTGGATCGGCGTCCCGCTCGGGGACCTCCTCCGCGAGAACGGCGTCCAGTCCTCCTCCGACCAGCTCGTGTGCCGGTCCTCCGACGGCATGACCATCGGCACCCCGACCGAGTCCGCGCTGGACGTCGAGGACGCCATGCTGGCCATCGGGATGAACGGCGAGCCGCTCCTGGTGGACCACGGCTTCCCGGTCCGGATGCTCATCCCCGGCCTCTACGGCTACGTGTCGGCCTGCAAGTGGCTTACAGTCATCGAGGCGTCCAACTACGACGCGTTCGACGCCTTCTGGACCGAGCGCGACTGGGCCGCCCTGGCG
>JAOPVM010000308.1 GCA_025966215.1 Klenkia sp. | reverse complement strand
GGAGGAGCCCATCGCGAACTCGTCCATGTTGGTCTTGCCCAGCAGCACGGTGCCGGCGGCCTTGAGCCGGGCGGCGACGGTCGCGTCGTAGGGCGGGGTCCAGCCCTGGAGGATCTTGGAGCCGCTGGTGGTGGGCACGCCGTGGGTGACGACGACGTCCTTCAGCGCGACGGGGACGCCGGCCAGGCGGCCCAGCTCCTCGCCCGCGGTGCGGCGGCGGTCGACGTCGGCGGCCGTGGCCAGCGCCGCGTCGCCGTCGACGAACAGGTAGGAGTTCAGCGCGCCGTCCCCGGCGGTGATCGCGTCCAGGTGGGCCCGGGTGACCTCGACGGCACTGGTGCTGCCGTCGGCCAGCGCGGCCTGCAGCGCGGTGACGTCCAGCCGGGTCAGCTCGGTGGCGCTCATGCCTCGTCCTGCAGGATCCGCGGGACCCGGAAGCGGTCGTCCTCGGCCGCGGGCGCGCCGGCGAGCACCTGCTCGCGGGACAGGCTCGGGGTCACGACGTCGGGCCGGTACACGTTGGTCAACGGCACGGCGTGCGTCGTCGGGGCGACGTCCTCGGTGGGGGCGTCCTGCACCCGGGCGACGGCGCCGAGGACGACACCGAGCTGCCCGGCGAACAGGTCGAGCTCCTCGTCGGTGACGGCGAGCCGGGACAACTGCGCGAGGTGCGCGACGTCCTCTCGGGAGAGGCTGCTGGGAGTGCTCATGCGCTGGCGGGACCCCACTGTCGGTCTGCTCGGTGCGGTGGCTGGTGTGCTGCGTCGTGCAGGTGCTGGGTCGGGACGGACCGTGGTCCGCTCCAACCCGGGCAGTCTACGTGGGGCCGGACGACGTCCCCCGTCCGCGAGCCGGGTTGGCCTCGGCGGGGGCTGATGCGGCAGGGTGGGCGCCGTCCCTCGATCGACGGAGATCGGCTGCCCGGGTCGTTGCGCTGGTGTCCCCGCGGAGGATCACGTGTCCTACCTGCTCCGGTTGGTCGTGCCCGACCGTCCCGGCATCCTGGGCGCGGTCGCCACCGCGCTGGGCCTGGCCGGGATCGACATCGTCTCCGTCGACGTGCTGGAACGGGGCAACGGCGTCGCGGTCGACGACATCGTGGTGGACCTCCCCGCCGACCGGGTGCCCGATGGCCTCATCACGGTGGTCATGAGCGTGCCCGGGGTGGAGGTCGAGTCGCTGCGCCCGTACTCCGGACCGCTGGACACCCACCGCGAGCTGGAGCTGCTGGAGGCGCTCGCCCGCGGCGGCGGGGACACCGCCCGGCTGCTGGCGACCGAGCTCCCCCGCGTGCTGCACGGCGGGTGGGCGGCGGTGCTCAGCGGCGGTCCGGACGACGTGCGGGTGCTGGCCGCCTCCGACGCCGCGCCCGCCCTGGCCGCCCTGACGCTGCCGTGGCTGCCGCTGACGTCGCCGGTGCTGCTGCCCAGCGAGGACGACTGGGTGCCCGAGCGCTGGCGGGAGATGGCCATCGAGATGATGGCCGCGCCCTTCGACGGCTCGGGGACCGCGGTGCTGCTGGGCCGCTCGGGCGGGCCGGCGTTCCGTCGCTCGGAGCTGCTGCGGCTGGCGCACCTGACCGGCATCGCGGCCACGGTGGCTCAGCTGCCGCCCGTCTGAGCGGCGGGCTCCTCCGCGCTGTCGGACCCCTCCACCGCTGCCTCCTCCACCGGGGCCTTCTTCTTCCTCGGGGCGCGCTTCTTCGGGGCGGGCGGTGCCTCTGCGTCGTCCGTGGCGGGCGGCTCGGGCTCGCTGCCGTCGCCGATGGTGGCCACGGCGCGGGCGGCCTCGGGGCCCTGCTCGAGCAGCACGGTGAAGCCGTCGTCGTCGAGCACCGGCGCCTTGACCTGGACGGCCTTGTCGTACTTGCTGCCCGGATCGGCGCCGACGACGACGAAACCGGTCTTCTTCGACACCGAGCCGGTGACCTTGCCGCCGCGCTCCTGGATGGCGGCGATCGCCTGGTCCCGGCTGTGGTCGCGCAACGACCCGGTCACCACGACGGTGACCCCGGTGAGCGGGCCGGGCCCGGCGTCGGACTCGTCGTCGGCCATCCGGACACCGTCCCGGGCCCACTTGTCCACCACCCCGCGGTGCCAGTCGACGGCGAACCAGTCGCGCACCGCGGAGGCGATCGTGGGTCCGACCCCGTCGGCGGCGGCGAGCTCCTCCTCGGAGGCGGCCACCAGCCGGTCCATGGTGCGGAACTCCCGGGCCAGCGCCTGCGCGGCGGTCGGCCCGACGTGCCGGATGGACAGGCCGACGAGCACCCGCCAGAGCGGGACGTCCTTGCGGGTCTGCAGGTTGGTGAGCAGCCGGGCACCGTTGGCCGACAGCGTGCCGTCCTTCTTGGTGAAGAACGGGGCGCGCTGCAGCTTCTCGGCGTCGAGGGCGAACACGTCGCCCTCGTCCTCGAGGAGGTGGCTCTCCAGCAGCGCGATCGAGGCCTCGTAGCCGAGCACCTCGATGTCGAAGGCGCCCCGGCCGGCGACGTGGAACACCCGCTCCCGCAGCTGGGCCGGACACGACCGGGCGTTGGGGCACCGGATGTCGGCGTCGCCCTCCTTCTCGTGCCGCAGCTCCGTGTGGCACTCCGGGCAGTCCCGGGGCATCTCGAAGGGCCGCTCGTCGCCGGTGCGCACGTCCACGACCGGGCCGAGGATCTCCGGGATCACGTCGCCGGCCTTGCGGATGACCACGGTGTCGCCGATGAGCACGCCCTTGCGGACCACTTCGCTGGCGTTGTGCAGGGTGGCCAGCTGGACGGTGGACCCGGCGACCTTGACCGGCTCCATGTAGCCGAACGGGGTGACCCGGCCGGTGCGTCCGACGTTGACCCGGATGTCCAGGAGCTTCGTCGTCGCCTCCTCCGGCGGGTACTTGAAGGCGATCGCCCAGCGCGGCGCCCGGCTGGTGGAGCCCAACCGGCGCTGCAGCGCGACCTGGTCGATCTTGACCACGACGCCGTCGATCTCGTGTTCGACGGAGTGCCGCTGCTCCCGGTACCGCTCGATGTAGGCCCAGACCGCCTCCAGGTCGGGGACGACCTCGTACCGGCTGCTGGTGGGCAGCCCCAGGGACTTCAGCTTCTCGTAGGCCTCGGACTGCCGCTCGAGGTCCAGACCGGTGCGGGCACCGATGCCGTGCACGAGCAGCCGGAGCGGGCGGGTCGCCGTCACCCGCGGGTCCTTCTGCCGCAGCGAGCCGGCGGCGGCGTTGCGCGGGTTGGCGAAGGGCGCCTTGCCCGCCTCGACCTGGGCGGCGTTGACCTCGGCGAAGGCGGCGACCGGGAAGTAGACCTCTCCGCGGACCTCGACCAGCTCCGGGACGTCGTCCCCGGTGAGCTGTTGGGGGACGTCGGCCATCGTGGCGACGTTGGCCGTCACGTCCTCGCCGGTGGTCCCGTCGCCCCGGGTGGCGGCACGGACCAGCCGGCCGCGCTCGTAGACCAGGTCGATGGCCAGCCCGTCGATCTTCAGCGCGCAGAGGTACCCCGCTCCCCCGGCACCGTCCCGGTCGGCGCGAGCCGCCCAGGCCGACAGCTCGTCGGAGCTGAAGGCGTTGTCCAGGCTCTGCATGCGCTCGAGGTGGGTGACCGGGGAGAAGGTGGCGCCGAAGCCGCCGTTGACCTTCTGGCTGGGCGACTCGGGGGTGACCAGGGCAGGGTGCTCGGCCTCCAGGGCCTTGAGCTCCCCCATCAGCTCGTCGTACTGGCCGTCGCTGACGTGCGGGGCGTCCTTGACGTAGTAGGCGAAGGACAGCCGGTCGAGCTCCTCGGACAGCTCGGTGTGCCGGGTGCGGGCGTCGTCGGGGACCTCGGTGACGTCGGCGCGCTCGGTCGCAGCTGTGACGTCAGGGGTGTCGGCGGGGTCCACCACGGCCTCGGTGCTCACGGCGCAGACGGTATCCGGGGGGTGTGACAGGACGCCCGGTCAGTCGGGCAGCAGGTACTCCGCCGCCTGGCGCACGTGGGCCATCGCGGCACGCGCGTAGGCCGGGCCGGCCCCGGCCAGCCCGCACGAGGGGGTCAGCGTCACGGCCTCGTGCAGGGAGTCCGCGGGGAAGCCCAGCTCGTTCCACCACGCCTGCAGCCGGGTGGCCGTGGCCTTCGGCGCGGGCAGCTGCCGGTCGGTGCCGGGGACCACGCCCAGGAACAGGTGGGTGCCGGCCTCCACGGCCTGGCCGACGCTGTCGAGGTCCTGGACCAGGCCGTGGTCGAAGGACAGCGCGTCGGCGCCGGCGGCGCGGAGGAGGCCGAGCGGGGCACGGGTGGCGCAGCAGTGCACGACGGTGCGGTGGCCGAGGGCGGCCAGGAAGCCTGCGAGCTCCTCCTGGACGACCTGGGCCTCGATCGCGGCGAGCTTGCCGAACCCGCTCTGGGTGGGCAGCCCGCCCATCAGGACGGCGGGAAGTGAGGGCTCGTCGACCTGGATCACGACGTCGGCACCGGGCAGCCGGGCGCCGACCGCGGCGGCGTGGGCGCGCAGGCCCTCGGCGAGGGACTGGGTGATGTCGCGTCGGGCGCCGGGGTCGGTGACCGCCCGGTCGCCCCGGGTGCGCTCGAGCCCGGCGGCCAGGGTCCAGGGACCCGCGGACTGCACCTTGAACGGGCCGGTCCAGTCGCCGGCGACGTCGTACAGCGCGTCGAGGTCGCGGTCGAGGAACTCGTGGGCGCGCTGCTCGTCACGTCCGGGCCGGGGCACCAGCCGCCAGCCGGCCGGGGTCAGGTCGACGTGCACGTCGACCAGCAGGCCGGCACTGCGGCCCAGCATGTCGGCGCCGACCCCGCGGGCCGGCAGCTCGGGGAGGTGGGCGAACCCGGTCAGCTCGCCGACGACGAGGCGGACCGCCTCGGCCGGGTCGGTGCCGGGCAGGGACCCGACGCCGGAGGCCGGCCCCCATGCTGCTGCAGGGACCGGCCTCGGGTCGTCGGTGCTGTTCTCGGTGGTGCCGTGCTCAGGCGTGCTGTCAGTCGGCGAGGCCACGGTTGCGACGGTAGCCCGCCGCGGTCGCGACCCCACCGGTCAGGAGCAGCAGCGCCCCCAGGCCGAGCATCTGCCCGGTGGCTGCACCGGTGTTCGCCAGCTGACCGGCCGGGATCCCGTTGCCGGGGTTGGCGATCGGGTCCACACCCGGGGTGGCCGTGATCGGCGGGGTGGTCGGCACGGCCGGGCACGGGTAGCCCGCAGCAGCGGTGCCGGTCGTCCCGGTCAGGCCGGTGGCCGCGGCATTGCCGCCGTTCTCCCCGGCCCCGGAACCGCCGCCGGCCGGCGGGGTCGCCGGATTCGCGGCCCGCCCGTCGGTGACCGCGGTGCCGTGCCCGATGGGCGGCGCGGTGTACGGGTCGTTGTCGCCGAAGAACGCGATGGCGGTCTCCACGTCGACCGGGCCGGTCACCTGCACGGTCCCGTTGCGGAAGGCGGTGAAGCTGTCGCCTCCGCCGGCGAGGAAGGAGTTCGCCACGACTCGGTAGGTGGTCGTGGGGACGACGACCTGCGGATCGAGGGCCGGGGTGCTCGGGTCGTCGATCTGGATCGAGACCGGGTCCACCCGGTCGTAGGCCGGTCGGGCCAGGTCGTAGGAGTAGGAGAAGCCCTCCGACGTGCCCAACCACAGCTGCGACGTCCGCCCCGGGGTGTTGAACTGCTGCTCCAGCACCAGCCGGATGTCGGCGCCGGTCAGGGTGATCGCGTTGGCGTAGTTGCCGAACGGCTGGACGGCGAACGCCTCGGCGTAGGTGATCGGGCCGCTGTCGATGTTGGCCCGCAGCCCGCCGGGGTTCATGAACGCCACCGCGGGCAGGCCGCCGCCGAAGGTGGCGGCAGGGTCCCCGTAGGTGGTCGGGTCGTCCTGCAGTCCAACCAGCTGCGCCTCGGCGACGGTGTTGCCCAGCACGGACTCCGCTCCGCGGTTCTCGGTGCCGGCTGAGGTGACGGCCCGCGCGAGGGGGGTCGTGGTGGAACCGACCTGGCGACCCCCGACGGCGGTCGCCTGGCGGTTCCAGAAGGACACGATGCCCGCGGTGGCCGCGTCGGGCGTCCGGGCCGCCCGGTCGGTCGGCACGTTGGTCACCGAGTACGTGCCGCAGAGCCGGTCGACGTCACCGGTGGCACCGTCGATGACGAAGCGGACGTCACCGACGAGCCGGCCGTAGTAGCCGGACTGGGCGACCAGCCGAGGCTGCCCGGCCGGGTCCTCGAGGTAGCAGCTGTAGTTCTGGTGCGTGTGGGCCGAGAGGACCACGTCGACGGCGGGATCGGTACGGTCGTTGATGTCCACGATCGAGCCGCTCAGCTGGCCGCAGCCGTTGACGTCGGCCGGGGTCGCCGGCGTCCCGCCCTCGTGCACCAGGGCCACGATCGCCTCGACGCCCTGCGCCTGCAGCACCGGCACCCACCGGTTGATCGCGGTCGCCTCGTCGATGAACTCCACGTCGGCGATCCCGGTCGGGGCGACGATGCCCGCGGTTGTCTCGGTGACGACGCCGATGAAGCCGATCCGCTGGCCATCGACCTCCTGGACCGCGAACGGGGGCAGCATCGGCTCGTCGGTGCCGGCCCGCAGGACGTTGGCCGCCAGGTACGGGAAGTCCGTGCCGGCGAAGGGCGCCCCGGTGCTGTCGGTGAAGCAGCCGTTCACACCGACGGTCACGCCCTCGCACGCCGTCTGGTCGTCGGAGAACGTCCGGTCGGTGGGTCCGGAGAGCCGACGGAGCTCGGTCGTCCCACGGTCGAACTCGTGGTTGCCGACCACGCTGACCGCCATGTCGAGGCCGTTGAGCACCTCGACGGTCGACTCGTCACGGAAGCCCGCCGAGTCGAACGGCGATGCACCGACGAGGTCCCCGAGGCCGATGAAGAGCGAGTTGCCCTCCGCACCACCTCCGGCCACGAAGGCCTCTCGGCTCGCGGTGACGGTGCTCGCCACGCTCGCTGCGCCACCGACGGTTGCCGTCCCCAGTGTCGCGTCGGCAGCCGTCGTGTCGGTGATCCGGCCGTGGAAGTCGTTGATCGTCAGCAGCTGGACCGGGACGTCGGGTGCGACGGCCGGCACCGGCGCGGCCGAGGCCACCGACGGGATGCCGACGACGGTGGCCGAAGCCACCAGGGTCAGCGCGAGAGACAGGCGCGTTCGGCGCAAGGGTCCTCCGAGGTGTGGGCCCGGGCCCGGCGACTCCCCGTGGTCGTCCGGTCACAGAGCTTGACTAAGTAGCGAGGCGAACGGATACGCCTCGCAGCAAGCTAGCCCGAAACCATGACGCGACCAAGGGTCAGCTGAGAACCGACGCCTGGCGTTCACCTGCACGGAACACGGTGGCCTGCCCGAGCACCCGGTCGCCCCGCTCGGCGTCCGGGGCGTACAGCACGGCCGACTGTCCCGGGGCCACGCCGCGCTGCTGGTCGTGCAGCTCGAGCCGCAACCCCGTCGACCCGTCCCGGGCCGAGACCGTGCACGGCACGGACGCCCCGTGCGCCCGCAGCTGCACCACGGCACCGAAGGGCAGCTCGGGCACCGGACCGGTCCAGGTCGGCGCTCCGGTCAGCACCTCGTCGACGCCGGCCTGGTCGGCCGTGCCGATGGTGACCGTGCGCGAGACCGGCTCGATGCCCAGCACGTACCGCGGCCGCTGATCGCCGACCGTCACGCCCAGGCCCTTGCGCTGCCCGATCGTGAAGCCGTGGGTGCCTCGGTGCTCCCCCACCGTCGCGCCGGTCGCCGCGTCCACCACCGGCCCGGGCGCGACGCCCAGCCGACGGTCGAGGAAGCCCCGGGTGTCGCCGTCGGGGATGAAGCAGATGTCGTGGCTGTCGGGCTTGGTGGCCACCGCGTACCCGCGCTCGGCAGCGATCTCCCGCACCCGCTCCTTGGTCATCCCCCCGAGCGGGAAGACCGCCCCGGCCAGCTGTCGCTCGGTGAGCACCCCGAGCACGTAGCTCTGGTCCTTGGCCGCGTCCACCGACCGACGCAGCTCGCCGTCGACCAGCCTGGCGTGGTGTCCGGTGACGACGGCGTCGAACCCGAGCGCCTGCGCGCGGTCCAGCACGGCAGCGAACTTGATCTTCTCGTTGCAGCGCAGACAGGGGTTCGGCGTCCGGCCGGCTGCGTACTCGGCGACGAAGTCGTCCACGACGTCCTCGGCGAACTGCTCGGCCATGTCCCACACGTAGAACGGGATGCCCAGCTCGCCGGCCACCCGGCGGGCGTCGTCGGCGTCCTCGACGCTGCAGCAGCCCCGGGACCCGCTGCGCATCTGCTGGCGGTGCTGGCTCAGCGCCAGGTGCACCCCGGTGACGTCGTGCCCGGCCTCGACGGCGAGCGCTGCGGCGACGGCGGAGTCCACCCCGCCGCTCATCGCGGCGATCAGCTTCACGCCGACCGCCGGCCCAGGCCCGCTCGCCGGGCGCGCTCCACGACCGGTGCGATCACGTCGAGGACGGCGTCCACGTCGGCGTCGGTGGAGGTGTGGCCGAGGCTGAACCGCAGCGAGCTGCGCGCCCGGTCGGTGTCGGCGCCGGTGGCCAGCAGCACGTGGCTGGGCCGCGCCACCCCGGCGCTGCAGGCCGAGCCGGTCGAGCACTCGATGCCGTTGGCGTCCAGCAGCATCAGCAGCGCGTCGCCCTCGGCGCCGGGGAAGGACAGGTGTGCGTTGCCCGGCAGTCGCCCGGGCCCCCCGGCGACGACCGCGTCCAGCGCAGGGCCGTTGAGCTGCACGTCGGGCACCCGGGCGACGACCCCGGCGACCAGTCGGTCACGCAGTGCAGACACCCGGGCGGCGCGCTCGACCCGGTTGCCCACGCTCGTCGTCGTCGCCACCGCCAGCCCGACGATCGCCGCGACGTCCAGGGTCCCGGAGCGCACGTCCCGCTCCTGACCACCCCCGTGCAGCAGCGGCGTGCAGTCGGCGTCCCGGCGGAGCACGAGCAGCCCGGCGCCCATCGGGCCGCCGAGCTTGTGCCCGGTCATGGTGAGGGCGTCCACGCCGCTGCCCGCGAAGTCCACCGGCACCTGGCCGACGGCCTGCACGGCGTCGGTGTGCAGCGGGACGCCGACGGCGTGCGCGACCTCGGCGAGGGCCGCCAGCTCGCTGACCGCGCCGATCTCGTTGTTGGCCCACATGACGCTGACCAGCGCGACGTCGGTGCCGTCACCGAGGGCGTCGGCGAGCGCGGCGGGGGTGACCTCGCCGGTGGGCTGGACGTCGACCCAGGTGATCTCGGCGTGGTCGTGTTCGGCCAGCCACTGGACGCTGTCCAGCACGGCGTGGTGCTCGGCCGGGCTGACCACCACGCGGGTGCGGCGCGGGTCGGCGCCGCGCCGGGCCCAGAAGAGACCTTTGACGGCGAGGTTGTCGCTCTCGGTGCCGCCGCCGGTGAACAGCACCTCCGACGGGCGGGCACCGAGCGCCTCGGCCAGCCGCTCGCGGGACTGCTCGGCGGTGCGTCGGGCGCCGCGGCCGCTGGCGTGCAGGGACGAGGCGTTGCCCACCCGGGCCAGCTGCTGGGTCATCGCCGCCACGGCCTCGGGCAGCATCGGCGTGGTCGCCGCGTGGTCGAGGTACGTCATGACGTGGCCAATGTAGTCGCGCGAGCCGCCTCGGCCGACGGGGCCGCGGCCCGCCCGGCGACCAGCGACCCGAGCAGTGCCAACCCGCTGAAGACCGCGATGGCGACGAGCAGCGCGGCGGTGAGCGGCAGCACTCCGGTCGCGGCAGCGGCCACCAGCACGCCGGCGAAGCCGACGCACAGTGCCGAACCGACGACGTCGGAGATCTGCAGGGACGCCGAGTCGGCTCCACGCCGGTGCTCGGGTGACTGGTCGAGCAGCAGGACGCCCACGCTGGGCATCCCCAGGCCCATGCCGAGGCCGGCCACGGCCCAGCTGACGTAGGCGGTCCAGCCACCGGTCGAGGGCAGCGCGGCGACCGCGGTGCCGGCCAGGCCGAGGGCGAGCAGGACGAAGCCGATCTGCAGCAGCCGCACCCGGGAGACCTCGGGACGACGGGCGGACAGCGTCGAGGCCAGCGACCAGCCGATCGCCCCGGTGGTCAGGGGGATTCCGGCGGCCGTGGCGCTGTAGCCGTGCACCTCGGTGAGGGTCAGCGGCAGCAGGGTGTCGATGCCGAAGAAGGAGCCGGCCAGCAGTCCGCGGGAGGCGACCACGGTGGGCAGGCCGCGGCGCGCGATGACCGTGCCCGGCGGCAGCAACGGCCGCAGGCCCGCGGCCAGGGCGACCACCCCGATGACGGCGACCACCAGGGCCACGAGGTCCAGCCGCTGCCCGGCGTACTGCAGGGCCCCGATGCCGACCCCGGCGAGCACCGCCCACCAGCGCCGGGAGGAAGCCGGGCGGGCCGTGCCGTCGGGGACGGCGAGCCGGGCGATCGAGGGCAGCACCAGGACCAGCCCGACCGCGACCAGCGGCAGGATGCCCAGGAAGACCCAGCGCCACGACGTGTGCGTGGTGATGGCCCCGGCGATCACCGGGCCGAAGAGCGCGGGGAACACCCACGCCGCGGAGAACGCCCCGAACAGCTGGGGACGCAGTTCCGCGGCGTAGGCCTGACCCGCGACGACGTACAGCGACACCGCGATGAGCCCGCCGCCCAGGCCCTGGACCGCGCGGCCGGCGACGAACAGGGTCATGTCGGCCGCCGATCCGGACGCGACCAGGCCCAGGGCGAAGAACCCCACGCCCCACAGCAGCGCGACCCGGGCCCCCCGGCGGTCGCTGACGTCACCGCCCAGGACCATGCCGACGACCTGGGCGACCAGGAACGCGGTGAACGGCCACGCGTACCAGACCAGCCCGTCGAGCTCCCGGACGACGGTGGGCATCGCGGTGGCCACCGCCATCGACTCGAACGCGATGAAGGTGACGAGCATCAGCAACCCGGCGGTGGTGAGCCGGTGCCGGCGGTCGAAGACGCCGACCGTGCCCACGTTGCTCACCCGGCTGCCAACGCCGGGTCGTCCCCACCTCTTCCCGCCAGCAGCGCCCGGACGGCGTCGATCGTGTCGGCGTCTGCGGGCTCCTTGTCCGGGCGGTAGCGGAGTACCCGGGCGAAGCGCAGGGCCACGCCGCCGGGGTAGCGCGGGCTGCGCTGGACGCCGTCGAGCTCGATCTCCACGACCAGCTCCGGGCGCAGCAGCACGGTGCTCCCGCGGTCCTCCCGGACCAGTTCGGGGAACGTGGCGGTCTGCCAGGCCAGCAGCTCGTCGGTCATCCCCTTGAACGTCTTGCCGACCATCACCGGTTCGCCGCCGTCGGGGTCACGGGCGCCGAGGTGGATGTTCGACAGCGACCCGGTGCGTCGGCCGTAGCCCCACTCGGCGCCGATGACGACCAGGTCGAGGGTGTGCACCGGCTTGACCTTCTGCCACCACTTCCCGCGTCGGCCGGCGGCGTACGCGCTGCCCAGGGCCTTGACCACGACACCTTCGTGCCCGGCGGCCAGCGAGGCCGCGGCGAACTCCTCGGCCTGCTCCGGGGAGGGCCGGAGGACGCCGGGCATCCGGTGGTCCGGCGCCACGCGGGCCAGTACCTCGCGCCGGGTCGTGAGCGGCTCGTCGACGAGGTCGGCGCCGTCGACGTGCAGGCAGTCGAAGAAGAACGGCTGCAGCAGCAGGGCGTGGGTGTCGGCACCGAAGCGCGCGGCGGTCTCCTGGAACGGCCGCGGCCGGCCGTCGTCGGTGAGCGCCAGGGTCTCCCCGTCGAGCACGAGGGTCCGCGCGGGCAGCGAACGGACGATCTCGACGAGCTCGGGCACCCGGGAGGTGACCTCCTTGAGCGTGCGGGTCCACACCCGCACCTCCTCGCCGTGCTTGTGCACCTGGATGCGGGCGCCGTCCATCTTCTGCTCGACGACCACGTCGCCGTCGCCCAGCGCGTCGGCGAGGGTGTCGGCCGGGGAGGCGAGCATCGGGCGCAGCGGCCGGCCGACCTGCAGCCGCACCCCCTCGAGCGCGGGCGCTCCGCCGGTCAGCGCGACGACCGCGACGTCGGCCAGCACCCCGGAGAGGAAGAACGCCCGCCGGACGACGGCGGCCGGTGCCTCTGCGGCGGCGGCCACGGCGTCGAGGACCACGCCCTCCAGCGCCCCGTGCCGCAGTTCCCCGCCGAGCAGCCGGAGCAGGAAGGTCTGCTCGTCGGCCGTGGCCGCCCCCAGGAGCGCGGCGAGCAGGGCGGACCGACGGGCGGTCGAGCCGGTGCCGGAGACCCCGGCCAGCTCGTCGAGGGCGGCCTGGACACCGGTGACGGTGAGACTCGGTTCTCCGGCCGGGGTCGCGGCGACAGCGGACAGCGTGCGCCAGCCGGCCCCCAGCTTCCCCTGGGTCGTCGACCCCGACAGCCAGGCGGTGACCGGCCCGATCTCGTCGAGCCCTGCTGCGCGGAGCAGGGCCGCCACGGTGGCGCTCTTCGCCGTCCGGGCGCGGGTGGCGCCCACCGCGGCCGATGCGGTCACGACGTCGGCGAGCAGCACGTGCCCATCCTGCGCTCAGTCACCGGGGGTGTGCTCGGCGATGCAGAACAGGTGCCCGCCGGGATCAGCCAGGGTGGTCCAGCGCACCCAGGGCACCTCGTCGAGGACGTCCCACCGGTGCTCGGCCCCGAGCGAGACCGCACGGGCGACCTCGGACTCCCGGGCGCCCCAGGAGACGGTGAGGTCGAGGTGCTGGTCGGGGTGCTCGGGTGCCGGGCCCTGCCGCGGGCGCACCAGCACGGAGAACCCACCTGGCGGCCCCTGCACGAAGAGCATGCCGTCGACCTCGCCGGCGATCTCACCCCCGGTGAGCGCGGCCCAGAAGGCGGCGAGGCGGGGCGGGTCGTCGGTGTCGAGCGCTACGGCGCCGAGGGTGATGGCGGGGGTGTCGGTCATGCCCGGGACCGTAGGGGCGGTCACCGACAGAACCCGCTCCACCCTCACCAACAGCTGTCCCCCCTCACCAGCGTTGGTGAGGGGGGACGGGCGTGGATCAGGAGACCTGATCCACGCTGCGGTGCGCTGCGGTGCTGCGTTACTTGCGGGCGGTGATCTGCTCCGTCGCGGCCGGGACGACGGTGTTCAGGTCGCCCACGACGCCGAAGTCGGCGAGCTCGAAGATCGGTGCCTCGGTGTCCTTGTTGACCGCGATGATCGTCTTGGAGGTCTGCATGCCGGCCCGGTGCTGGATCGCCCCGGAGATGCCCACCGCCACGTAGAGCTGCGGGGACACCGTCTTGCCGGTCTGCCCGACCTGGAAGGAGTGCGGGTAGAAACCGGAGTCCACCGCGGCCCGGGAGGCACCCACAGCGGCACCGAGGGAGTCGGCCAGACCCTCGATCACCGAGAAGTTCTCCGCCGAGGCCACCCCACGGCCACCGGAGACCACGATCGCGGCCTCGGTGAGCTCAGGACGCGAGGACTTCTGCTCCACGACCCGCTCGACCACCCTGGTCTGCTTGGCCGCCTCGGAGATCGAGACGGTGACCGTCTCCTCCTCCGCGGCACCGGCGGCGGCCTCGGGGGTGACCGAGTTGCCGCGCAGGGTGTAGATCGGGGTGCCGACGGTGACCTTCGAGTGCACGATCGTCGCCCCGGCGAAGGCCACCTGGGTGGCCGTGCCGTCGGCAGCGATCTCGGTGACGTCGGTGAGGAAGCCCGAACCGGTCTTGATCGCCAGCCGACCGGCGATCTCCTTGCCCTCGGGGGTGGAGGGGATGACCACGGCGACCGGGGACTTCTCCCTCACCAGCTGGGCGAGCACCTCGGCCTTGGGAGCCACCAGGTAGGCATCGACGTCATCGGACTCCGCGACGTAGACCCTGGCCGCGCCGTACTCGGCCAGGGCGGCCTTCACCGAGGCAGCGGTGCCAGGGGCACCGGCCACGACCGCAGAGGGCTCGCCGAGCGCGCGCGCTGCGGTCAACGCCTCCAGGGTGGTCTTGCGGACACCAGATCCGTCGGGGGCGACCTCGACCAGGACCAGAACTTCAGCCACGACTGTTCTCCTGTCTCTCTGGATTCCGGGGTCAGACGATCTTCTGGGCGGCCAGGTAGCCGACCAGCTTCTCGGCGCCGTCGCCCTCATCGACGACCTTCACGCCCTCACCCTTGGGCGGGCGACCGGCGAAGTCCAGCACCTGGCTGGTGGCCGAGGCCAGACCCACGGTGGACGGGTCCACCCCGAGGTCGCCCAGCGACATGGTCGTCACCGGCTTCTTCTTGGCGGCCATGATCCCCTTGAAGGAGGGGTAGCGGGGCTCGTTGATGGTGTCCCAGGTGCTCACGATCGCCGGGGTCTGTGCCTCCAGGGCCCAGTAGCCGCCGTCGGTCTGCCGCTCGACGTGCAGCGTGGTGCCCTCGACGGTGAGCTTGCGGGCCCCGGACAGGTGCGGGATGCCCAGGCGCTCGGACAGCAGCGCCGGCATCACCGAGACCTGGCCGTCGGTGGACTCCGCGCCGCAGACGACGAGGTCGTACTCCAACTGGGACAGCGCGGCGGCGATCACGGCCGAGGTCTGCACGGCACACGAACCGTGGATCGCCTCGTCAGTGACGTGCACGGCCTTGTCCGCGCCCATGGACAGGGCCTTGCGGATGGCGTCGGTCGCGGTCGAGGGGCCGATGGTCAGCACCGTGACCTCGCCACCCTGGGACTCCTTGACCGTCAGCGCCTCCTCGATGGCGTACTCGTCCATCTCGTTGATGACGTTGTCAGCGCCGGCGCGGGCAACGGTGTTGTCCGCACTGTCCAGCGCACGCTCACTGCCGGAATCGGGGACCTGCTTCACAAGAACGACGATGTTCATCGCACCTCCGCGGGTGGGATCGAGGTGGGGCGGGCGGCACACGGGTGCCCCGCTACCTGGAGATGATGGACGTTACCTGCGGGTAACGAGCGTCGGCGGGGTCAGCCGTGGGTGACCCCGCTCACGACCACTCCCCCGTGGTGGCGAAGTGCTCCAGGGTCGCGGTGTGCGGGGCGAGGTCCATGCCCTGCCCGGCGATCCAGTCGTCGGAGTAGTAGGTGTCGGCGTACCGCTCGCCGCCGTCGCAGAGCAGGGTCACGATGCTCCCCGTGCGCCCCGCGGCCACCAGCTCGGCGACCAGCTGGAACGCCCCCCACAGGTTGGTGCCGGTCGAGCCGCCGGCCCGGCGTCCGGTCACCTGCTCCAGGTGCCGCATCGCGGCCAGGGACGCCGCGTCGGGCACGCAGAACATCCGGTCCACGATCGTCGGCACGAACGAGGGCTCCACCCGGGGCCGGCCGATGCCCTCGATCCGGGAGGGGCGCCCGGTCGCGGTCGGGTCGGCGTCCCGCCAGCCGGGGAAGAACGCCGAGCCCTCGGGGTCGACGACGGCCAGCCGGGTCGGCAGCCTGCGGTAGCGCACGTACCGGCCGATGGTCGCGCTGGTGCCCCCGGTGCCCGCGCCGACGACCACCCAGTCGGGCACCGGGTGCTCCTCGGCGGACAGCTGCTCGAAGACCGACTCGGCGATGTTGTTGTTGCCCCGCCAGTCGGTGGCCCGCTCGGCGTGGGTGAACTGGTCCAGATAGTGCCCGCCTGTCTCGCCGGCGATCCGGCGGGCCTCGTCGTAGACGGTGCCGGCGTCGGCGACCAGGTGGCAGCGGCCGCCCTGGCCCTCGATCAGCGCGATCTTCTCCGGGCTGGTGGAGGCGGGCATGACCGCGACGAAGGGCAGGCCGAGCATCCGGGCGAAGTAGGCCTCGCTGACCGCGGTGGAGCCGCTGGAGGCCTCCACGACGGTGCTGCCCTCGTGCAACTGGCCGGAGCAGAGCGCGTAGAGGAACAGCGAGCGCGCCAGCCGGTGCTTGAGGCTGCCCGTGGGGTGGGTGGACTCGTCCTTGAGATACAGGTCGATGCCCCA
>JAOPVM010000132.1 GCA_025966215.1 Klenkia sp. | reverse complement strand
CCGTGAAGAAGGCGAACCGGGCGACCACGTTGATCCAGATGATCAGCCCGACGAAGCCGCCGAAGGCCGAGACGGTGGCGTTGCCGCCGATCAGGTTCAGGTAGTAGGCGCCGAGGAACTTGAGCACCTCGAACCCGACGGCGCCGAAGACGGCACCGGGCAGCAGCTCCCGTACCCGGTAGGGGGTGTTCGGCACGCCCTTGAGCAGCCAGAGGAACACCAGGGTGTCCCCCACCAGGACCAGTCCGATGCCCAGCGCCGAGACCAGCAGGAAGTAGCCGGGCACCTCGTCCACACCCAGCACGTCCAGCAGGGACGTCGCGGCGGTCGTGGTCCCGGCGGTGATGCTGATCGACAGCACCCCGGCCCCGGCGAAGCCGAGCAGCACCAGCAGGTCCTTGACCCGGTCGCCGAGGAAGTCGGGCCGGTCGGGGTGGCCGCGCCAGACGATGTCCATCCCGACGCGGAGCTTGTCCACCGCGCCCAGGCCGACGAACAGGAAGCCGACCAGGCCGATGACGCCGGTCGTGCTGCGCGCGTCGATCGCGCCGGTGACCTCGCTGGCCAGCTGCTGGCCGGTGCCACCGGGCACCGCCTCCCGGATGGCGTCGATCAGCTGCAGCTGGAGCAGCGGGCTGCCGGCCAGCACGAAGCCGGCGATCGAGGCGGCGAGCAGCACGACGGGGAACAGCGCCAGGAACACGTAGTAGGTGACCCCGGAGGCCAGCAGGTCGCCCTGGGCGCGGTTGTACTGCCCACCGGCGTGCACCAGGTGGTCCAGCCAGGGACGACGGGACCGTTCCCGGTGCAGCAGGTCCCGCAGCCGGTCGATGGACCGGGTCAGCACGTTGCCCCCTCCCTCCGCGGGTGGGGACGACGGTGCGCTCAGGTGCGTGCCGGTCCGGTCAGCGGGTGCTGGCGGGCCACGGCCCAGGCACCCGAGGGCAGCTGCTCGAACTCGGTGAAGTGCTCGACCCGGAAGCGGGCGTCGACGTCGGCCAGCTCGGACTGGGCCATGTCGAGCATGTCGGTGGGCACGTCGTGGGCCACGGTCACGTGCGGGTGGTACGGGAAGGACAACGGACGCTGCAACGGCCCGGTGCGCACGTCGTCGGCGACCGACGCGCAGTCGGCCACGCCGTCGGCCACCGCGACGAACACGACCTCCGAGACCGGGCGGAAGGTGCCCGTGCCCCGCAGGTGGACGTCGAAGGGCGGGTGCGCGCGGGCGACGTCGGCCAGGTGCGCCGTGATCGAGGGGCGGTCGGCGACGGCGACCTCGGTGGGCGGCAGCAGCGTCACGTGCGGGGGCACCAGGCTGGCCTGCGGGTCACCGCACTTGGTGCGCCAGTCCACGAGCAGCTGGGCCCACGGCTCCGGGACGTCGACGACGACGCCGAGGACAGCGGTGTCGGCGGTGCTGCGGCGGTTGGACCGGCGGGGCACGAACGTGTCGTCGTGCCGGCGGTCGGGGCGGCTCACGCCGATCTCCGGGCCCGCGGGCCCCTCACGGGGTGGCCACCGGGGGCAGGAAGCCGATCCGGGCGAACACCGTGGCCAGGGTCGGCGCGGCGACCTCACGGGCACGGGCGGCCCCGGCGGCCAGCACGGCCTCGAGCTCCGCGGTGTCGGCCAGCAGCTCCACCGTCCGCGCCTGGACCGGGGCGAGGGCGTCACCGACCACCTCGGCGACCTCCTTCTTGAGGTCGCCGTACCCGCGCCCGGCGAAGTGCTCCTCGAGCTCGGCGAGGGTGCGCCCGGAGAACGCCGCGTGGATGGTCAGCAGGTTGGAGACACCGGGCTTCCCGGCCGGGTCGAAGACGACCTCGCGGCCGGTGTCGGTGACCGCGCTGCGAATCCGCTTGGCGGTGGTCCTCGGGTCGTCGAGCAGGTTGATGCAGCCGGCCTCGGGGAGGCTCTTGCTCATCTTCTTGTCCGGCTGCTGCAGGTCCAGCACCTTGGCCGCGCCCGGCGGGATGAACGCCTCGGGGAGCACGAAGGTGTCGCCGTACCGGCTGTTGAACCGGGTGGCCAGGTCGCGGGTCAGCTCCAGGTGCTGGCGCTGGTCCTCCCCGACCGGGACCCGCTCGGCCTGGTACAGCAGGATGTCCGCGGCCTGCAGGATCGGGTAGGTGAACAGCCCGACGCTGGTGCTGGACTGCCCCTGCCGGGCCGACTTGTCCTTGAACTGGGTCATCCGGCCCGCCTCGCCGAACCCGGTGAGGCACTGCAGCACCCAGCCCAGCTGGGCGTGCTCGGGCACGTGGCTCTGCACGAAGAGCGCGCTGCGGTCGGGGTCGACGCCCAGGGCGATCAGCTGGGCGGCGGAGACCAGGGTGCGCCGGCGGAGGACGGCCGGGTCCTGCTCGACGGTGATCGCGTGCAGGTCCACCACGCAGTAGAAGGCCTCGTGGTCGGCCTGCATGCTGACCCACTGGCGCAGCGCCCCGAGGTGGTTCCCGAGGTGGAAGGAGTCCGCCGTCGGCTGGATGCCGGACAGCACGCGAGGGGCAGGCACGTCCCTCATCGAACCACGCGCCACAGCGGCACCGACCCAGACCCGCGGGATCGATCCTGCGGGTCAGGCCGCAGACGTGGCGGCGGTCACCGCGTCCAGCGCGGCGAGGAAGACGTCGTCCTCCTCCGGGGTGCCCACGGTGACCCGCACGCCCTCCCCGGCGAAGGGCCGGGTGATGACCGCCCGGGCCTCCAGCGCGGCGGCCAAGCCCGCGGCCTCCTCCCCCACCGGCAGCCACACGAAGTTGGCCTGGCTGTCTGCGACGGCGTGACCCCGACGGCGCAGCTCCTCGGTCAGCCGGGTGCGTTCGGCGGTGACCTCAGCGACCCGGGCGACCACCTCGTCCTCGCTGGCCAGGGCGGCGACCGCGGCGGCCTGGGCCAGCATCGAGACGCTGAACGGCACGTGGGTCTTGCGGACGGCCTCGGCCACGGCCGGGTCCTCGGCGATGAGGTAGCCGACCCGCAGGCCGGCCAGGCCCCAGGCCTTGGAGAACGTGCGCAGCACCGCGACGTTCAGCCGCCCGCGCATCAGCTCGATGCCGTCGGGCACCTCGGGGTCGGTGACGAACTCCCGGTAGGCCTCGTCCAGCACGACCAGCGTGCTGGCCGGGACCGCGTCGAGGAAGCGCTCCAGCTCGGCGCGACGGACCGCCGTCCCGGTCGGGTTGTTGGGGTTGCAGACGAAGACCACCCGGGTGGTGTCGTCGACGGCGGCCAGCAGCGCGTCCAGGTCGTGGGTGTCGGCCGGGCCGCCCTCGACGCCGGGCACCAGCGGCACCTGCACCGCGCGGGCACCGGCCACCTGGGCCAGCAGCGGGTACATCTCGAAGGACCGCCAGGCGAAGGCCATGCTGGTGCCCGGGTCGGTGAATGCCTGGGCCAGCTGCTGGCAGAGCATCACCGCACCGCACCCGGTGGCGATCTGCGCGGGGTCGACGTCGTAGCGGGCGGCCAGCGCCGCGGTCAGCACCCCGGCGCCGTTGTCCGGGTAGCGGTTGGTCTCCCCCGCGGTGTCGGCGATCGCCCGGACGACGGCGGGCAGCGGCGGGAAGGCCACCTCGTTGCTGGCCAGCTTCACCGCGCGCGGCACCCCGATCTCCCGGGCCAGGTCGGCCGGGTTGCGACCGGGCCGGTAGACCGGGAGGGCGGACACGGCGGGACGGGGGCTGACCACGGGAGGGTCCTCCTGAGCTGGGTGGGAGGCTGTGCGCATGCGAGTTCTGGTCGCCGGTGGAGCCGGCTACATCGGCAGCGTAGTCACGGCCTCCCTCCTGGAGGGGGGCCACGAGGTGACCGTGCTGGACGACCTGTCGACCGGTCACGCCGACGCCGTCCCGGCCGGAGCGGGGTTCGTGCAGGCCTCCCTGCACGACTCCGGTCCGGTGCTGGACGACGTCCGGCCCGAGGCGGTGCTGCACTTCGCGGCAAAGAGCCTGGTCGGGGCCAGCCAGGTCTCCCCCGAGGACTACTGGCACACCAACGTCGGCGGCTCGCTGGCGCTGCTGGAGGCCATGCGTGCCGTCGACTGCCGGCGGATCGTCTTCTCCTCGACCGCGGCCACCTACGGCGAGCCCGCGTCGGTGCCCGTCACCGAGGACGCCCCCACCCGGCCGACCAACACCTACGGCGCCTCCAAGCTGGCCGTGGACCACATGCTGACCTCCTACGCGGTGGCGCACTCCTTCGCCGCGGTGAGCCTGCGCTACTTCAACGTGGCCGGCGCCGGGCACGGCCTGGGTGAGCGGCACGCCACCGAGACCCACCTCGTCCCGATCGCCCTGCAGGTCGCCGCCGGCACCCGCGAGGCGATCACCGTCTACGGCGACGACTACCCGACGCCCGACGGCACCTGCGTCCGCGACTACGTGCACGTGCTCGACCTCGCCGACGCCCACCTCCTGGCCCTGCCGGCACCGGCCGCGGGCGAGCACCGGGTCTACAACCTGGGCAACGGCACCGGGTTCAGCGTGCAGCAGGTGGTCGAGGCCGTCCGCGAGGTCACCGGGCACCCGGTCCCCGTCGTCGTCGGCGACCGCCGGGCCGGTGACCCCGCCCAGCTGGTCGCCTCCTCGGCCCGGATCCGCGCCGACCTCGGCTGGACCCCGCAGCACGCGGCGTTGACCACCATGGTCCGCGACGCCTGGGCCCTCCAGCAGGACCCCGCTGCCCCCCACCCCTCCCAGGCTCCCGGCAGGACCCTGCACCAGGGCCGTTAGGTCGCGGGAACGCCGGCGCGGACGGTGTCGCCGTCGATCTCGGCCGGCGGGGCCGGGGCGACGCTGAGCCGGGAGATCCGGCGGCCGTCGAGCTCGGTGACGGTGATCGCACGGCCCTCGTGCTCCACCGCGTCCCCCACGGCGGGGATGCGGCCGAGCTCGGCGAGCACCCAGCCGGCGACGGTCTCGTACGGGCCCTCGGGCAGCTCCAGGCCGGTCGCCTCGGAGAAGTCGTCCAGGTTGAGCAGGCCGTCGACGTCGTGCGGGCCGTCGGTGGGCTCGTCGGTCTCCGGGGCGGCGTCCTCGTCGTACTCGTCGTAGATCTCCCCGATGACCTCCTCGATGAGGTCCTCCAGGGTGACGATGCCGTCGGTGCCGCCGTACTCGTCGACGACGATCGCCAGGTGCTGGCTCTCCTTGCGCATCTCCGACAGCGCGGTGAGCACCCCGGCGGTGCCGGGCAGCTGCTTGACCTCGCGGGCCAGGTCCCCGACGGTGGCCGCGCGCCCGGCCGGGTGGTTGGGCAGGAACAGGTCGCGGACGTGCACGAACCCGACGACGTCGTCCTGGCTCCTGCCCACCACCGGGTAGCGCGAGCGGCTGGACTCCGCGACCAGCTTGGCCGCCCGGGACGCCGTCATCGAGGCCTCGAGGAAGTCGACCTCGGTGCGCGGGGTCATCACCTCGCGGACCTCGCGGTCACCGGCGCGGAACACCTCGTCGATGAGCCGGCGCTCGTCGCTGGACAGCGACTCGTGCGCGGCGACCAGGTCCCGGAGCTCCTCCTGGCTGATCGACTCCCCGCTCTGCTTCGGGTCACCGCCCAGCAGCCGGACCAGGACGTCGGTGGACTTCGACAGCAGCCAGATGATCGGGCGGAAGGCCGTGGCGATCCGGTTCAGCGGCCCGGCGACGACGAGGGAGAAGCCCTCGGCGCGCTGCAGGGCCAGCCGCTTGGGGGTCAGCTCACCGACCACCAGCGACAGGTAGCTGATCCCGATGGTGACCAGCACGAAGCTCAGCGGGTCGGCGATGCCCTCCCGGAGCCCCAGCCCGACCAGCCAGTCGCCCAGCGGGGCGGACAGCGTGCTCGCACCGAAGGCCGCGGAGAAGAACCCGGCGAGGGTGACCCCGACCTGGACGGCGGCGAGGAAGCGGTTCGGGGTGGCCAGCAGGGTGCTCAGGGACTGCCCGCGCTTGCCCTTCTCGGCCAGCGCGCGGACCTGGGACTCCCGCAGCGAGACCAGGGCGATCTCGGCTCCGGCGAACGCTCCGCCGATCAGCACGAAGACCACGACCATGACGATGTTGAGCCAGACGTCGCTCACCGGCGGCGTGCTCCTCTTGGGTTGTTCGGTGCGGGCGGGGGCTGCCCCAGGGTCCCGCGTCCACGTCGGACGGTCCACCCGGCAACGCCGGGACGGGCCCGGACGTGCCCATGCTCACCCGGCCCGTGATCGGGGAAGAGGGGGTCTCGGGGCTCGCTCGGAGCCCCCGTCGTCGGCCCGCCGGCCGACGAGACCGGCCGCCCGCTGCGCCCGGCGGTGGCCGGCCGCGCGTTCGGGAGCCCCGTTCCCGAACCGGGCCGCGACGCACGACGACCCCCTCGACCGCGGGGTCGAGGGGGCCGTCCGTGCTGGGCCTGGATCAGGCAGCCATGGCCTTCTGCAGGTTGGTGTCGATGGCCGCCAGGAAGTCCTGGGTGGTGAGCCAGGGGGCGTCCTTGCCGATGAGCAGGGCGAGGTCCTTGGTCATCTGGCCGCCCTCGACGGTCTCGATGCAGACGCGCTCGAGGGTCTCGGCGAACTCGGTGACCTCGGGGGTGTTGTCGAGCTTGCCGCGGTGGGCCAGGCCCCGGGTCCAGGCGAAGATCGACGCGATCGGGTTGGTCGAGGTCTCCTTGCCGGCCTGGTGCTGGCGGTAGTGCCGGGTGACCGTGCCGTGCGCGGCCTCGGCCTCGACGGTCTGGCCGTCCGGGGTGGCCAGCACCGAGGTCATCAGGCCCAGCGACCCGAAGCCCTGCGCCACGGTGTCGGACTGCACGTCACCGTCGTAGTTCTTGCACGCCCAGACGTAGCCGCCCTCCCACTTGAGGCTGGCGGCGACCATGTCGTCGATCAGACGGTGCTCGTAGACAATGCCGGCCGCCTTGAACTTGTCCGCGTATTCAGCCGCGAAGATCTCGGCGAAGAGATCCTTGAAGCGGCCGTCGTAGGCCTTGAGGATGGTGTTCTT
>JAOPVM010000118.1 GCA_025966215.1 Klenkia sp. | reverse complement strand
CGCCGCCCGGAGCTGCTCGGGCCCGGCCGGTCCGGCGGCGCTGTCCAGCGGGACGACCAGCCGGGTGGCCCCGTGCTCGGCCAACGTCTGACCCCGGCGGACGGCGATCGAGACGCAGGTCCGCACGTCGGCAGGGGTCCCGTCGCCGATGCAGACCGCCACGACCGAACGCGGACGGCGCCCGGGCACCGGCAGGTTGGTGATGCCACCGGGCCTGCCGCCGTTGCCCGTGTCGGCCAACGCGCCGGCCAGCCAGCCGGGGTCGACGACCGGGTCGGCCGCGTCGACCAGCCAGTGCGGCAGCGCGCCGCGGGCGCCCACCGGGACGACCAGGACGTCGGTGTCGGTGAGCGGGGGCAGCACCGCGACGACGTCGACCCCCGGACGTGCAGCGGCCCCGGACGCCGACGGGTGGCCGGCGGCCGGGGCCGTCTGAGTCGTGCTGGTCAGCTGATCGCGCCCTGGAGTGCCTCGGAGAGCGCCGCTGCCTCATCGGCGGAGAGCTCGACCACGAGCCGTCCACCGCCTTCGAGCGGAACGCGCATGACCAGGCCGCGACCCTCCTTGGTGACCTCGAGGGGACCTTCACCCGTACGCGGCTTCATGGCCGCCATGCGTGCCTCCTTCACCGGCCACCCGCAGCCCCGTGCTGGGTGCGGTGTGGCTGTCGTTCCATCTGCGAACCAGAGCTGTCGTCCATTCTCCCGCATGATCGGAGAGAGACCAACATGAGCCCTCAACCGAGACGCGCGACACCAGCCCGGAAGCAGTCCGCGACGTGGTCGTCGACCATCCCGGTGGCCTGCATGAGGGCGTGGGCGGTGGTCGGGCCGACGAAAGCGAACCCCCGTCGCTTGAGCTCCTTCGCCAACGCCGTGGACTCGGCGGTGACGGCCGGGACGTCGGCCAGGGTGGCCGGGTTGGGACGCTCCCCGGTCGGCGCGAAGGACCACAGCAGCGCCGACAGACCCTCGGGCAGCTGCTGGGCGGCGCGGGCGTTGCGACGGGCAGCCTCGATCTTGGCCCGGTTGCGGACGATCCCGGCGTCGGCCAGCAGCCGTGCGACGTCCTCGTCGGTGAAGCCGGCCACCGCGTCGATCGAGAAGCCGGCGAACGCGGCCCGGAACGCCGGGCGCTTGCGCAGGATGGTGATCCAGGACAGCCCGGACTGGAATGCCTCCAGGCACACCCGCTCGAACAGGGCGTCGTCCCCGCGGACCGGGACGCCCCACTCCTCGTCGTGGTAGGCGACGTAGTCCGGCGCGCTGGTGGCCCAGGCGCACCGCTGCAGCTCCACCAGGCCGAGGCTAGCGTCGGCGCCCATGCGCATCCTCGTCACCGGTGGGGCCGGGTTCATCGGCTCGCACGTCGTCACCGCCCACCTCGAGGCCGGGCACGAGGTGCGGGTCCTGGACGCCCTGTTGCCCGCCGTGCACCCGGTCTACCCCGACGGCCCGCCCGGACTGGACGGCGTCGAGCTGGTGGTGGGTGACGTCCGGGACGCCGACACCGTCGACCGGGTGCTCGCCGGGGTGGACGCGGTGAACCACCAGGCCGCGATGGTCGGGCTGGGCATCGACGTCCAGGACATGCCGCGCTACGCCGGCATCAACGACCTGGGGACGGCGGTGCTGCTGGCCGGGATGGCCCGCGCCGACGTCGGACAGCTGGTGCTGGCCAGTTCGATGGTGGTCTACGGCGAGGGCCGCTACGAGTGCGCGGTGCACGGCGTCGTCCCCGCCGCCCCGCGCCGGCAGGCAGACCTGGACGCCGGCCGCTTCGACCCGCCCTGCCCGCTGTGCGGGGAGCAGCTGACCTGGGGCGAGGTGGGCGAGGAGACCCCCACCGACCCGCGCAACACCTACGCCGCGACCAAGCTCGCGCAGGAGCACCTGGCCTCGGCCTGGGCGCGCTCCACGGGCGGCACCGCGATCGGGTTGAGGTACCACAACGTCTACGGGCCGCGGATGCCGCGCGACACCTTCTACGCCGGCGTCGCCTCGATCTTCCGCTCCTCGTTGGAGGCCGGCCGGGCACCGCAGGTCTACGAGGACGGCGGCCAGATGCGCGACTTCGTGCACGTCACCGATGTCGCCCAGGCCAACCTGCGGTCGCTGGAGCACCCGCCGGAGGAGTCGACGCTGCGCACCTACAACGTGGCCAGCGGCGTACCGCACACCGTCGGGGACATGGCCCGGGCACTGGCCACCGCGTTCGGCGGGCCGGACGCCCAGGTCACCGGGCAGTACCGGATCGGGGACGTGCGGCACGTCGTCGCCAGTCCCGAACGGGCCCGCACCGAGCTCGGCCACCAGGCCGCCGTCGCCTTCGAGGACGGGATGCGCGAGTTCGCCACCGCCACCCTGCGCGCCGCCCCCCAGCAGCCCTGAGGACACCGAGACGTTCCCGCGGGAACGTCTCGGCCCCGTTCTGTCAGACCCTGGTGCCACTGTTCGATCAGGTGTTCGACGAGAGGGAGTGGTGGGTCGTGGCGACGACGGAGTCCGCTGTGGTGCGGGAGATGAACTGCTCGACCGACGACCCGCCGGACGGTGCCCTCCCGCTGCCCGAGCTGGCCGTCCGGCTGTGCGCCGGCGCGGTCGCCATCTCGGCCGCGACGGCGGCCTGGCTGCTGCTGGTCGCCGAGTTCGACCGGCGGGAGGGCTGGGCCGTCCCCGGGGTCGGCTCCTGCGCCCAGTGGCTGTCCTGGCAGTGCGGGATCGCCCCCGGCACCGCTCGGGAGCACGTCCGCACCGCCCGGGCCCTGCCCGGCCTGCCTGACACCACCCGGGAGCTGAGCGCCGGCCGGATCTCCTACGCCAAGGCCCGGGCCATCGCACGGGTCGCCGACGCCGACACGGAGGCCGGACTGCTCGAGGTCGCCGCGCACTGCACCGCCGCCCAGCTCGACCGCGTGGTGGCCGGCTGGCGCCGGTCCGACGACGCCACCACCGACGCCGCCCGCGCCCAGGCAGACCAGGCCCGGTCGGCAGCCCGCGCCGCGGCGATCGCAGCCGGTGGGGACGATGACGAGGGCGACACCGCCGGCCGGGCAGCAGCTGCCGCGGTGTGGACGGCGTGGTGGCCCGAGGGCGCCGACCCGGATGCTCCACCCCACCGGTGGGAGCAGCGCTTCGACTGGCAGGACGAGGGCGACGGCAGCGTGACCCTGCGGCTGCGCCTGTCGGCCGAGTGCGCTGCCGAGATGGTGGCAGCCGTCGAGCACCGAGCTGAGGTGCTGACCCGGCGCGACCGGGTGGCCGCCCGCGGCCACGAGGCGGAGTCACGCGACACCCGCCAGGCCGCGCAGGTCCGCCGGGCCCGGGTCACCGTCGCCCGTACCGACGCCCTGCTCGACCTGCTCCGAGCCGGGGCCGCTGCGGTCGACGCCCGACCCGGTGACCCGGCCCCGCGCGAGGTGCTCGTCCGGGTGGACGCCGCAGTGCTCGCCGACGACCTCGCCGCAGGTCAGGCAGCCCTCGACGGGATCGCGTCGCTCAGCGCGGCACAGGCCCGGCGACTCGCGTGCGACGCGGCGGTCACCACCGTGCTGGTCGAGGGCGGGCAGGTCCTGGCCTGCGGGCGCAGCCGCCGGTACGCCAGCCGCGCGCAGCGGCGTGCCCTGCTGCTGCGCGAGGGTGGCTGCGCCCGCCCGGGCTGCGCCGAGACCCGGCCCGAGCGACTGCACGCCCACCACGTCGTGCCCTGGCTGCTGGGCGGTCGCACCGACGTGGAGAACCTGGTCCTGCTCTGCGACCGCTGCCACGGCCTGGTCCACGACCTCGATCTGACCGTGGAACGCACCCCGCAGGGCCTGCGAGCCCACCGACAGGACGGCACCGGGGTCTGGGTGCCCGCCACCGAGGACGCCGATCCCGTCACCCCGGGCGGGGCGGCCGGCGAGCCGGGGCACCTGCCGCCCTACTGGCGGGCCAACGGCGAACGGATGGACCTGCGCCACGTGGTCGGCACCGTCCTGGGCAACCGAGCTGCCGTGCGGCGTCGACGGCAGGCCGAGCGAGCAGGCGCCGGCAACCCCCGGGCCGCCTGACGGGTCAGGACACGACCACCGGGGCGGGGTCCGAGGAACGCGTCCGGTGGGTGGCGAGCACGCAGCCGACCAGCACCAACGGCAACCCGACGGCGATCCCGAGGGTGAACGGCTCGCCCAGCAGGAGCACCCCCAGCAGCACCGCGACAGCCGGGTTGACGAAGGTGATCACCAGCGCCCGCTGCGGCCCGACCTCACGGATCAGGGCGAAGAACAGCGCCAGGGCCAGCGCCGTGCAGACCACGCCGAGCGCGGCAACGGCCAGGAGCGCCCGACCCGAGACCTCGGCGACCTGGTCGAGCCGGGGCAGTGCGAACGGGGCGTAGACCACCGTGGTGATCGACAGGGCCACCGCACTCGCGGCGACCCCGGACACCTGCGACAGCTGCCGGCTGATGATCAACGGCGCCGTCCCGTAACCGATCACGGTGAGCACGACGGCGCCGAGGGCGATCCACTGGGCGCCCGCGACGTCCAGGCCCAGCAGGGTCGCGATGCCGATGACGCCGAGCACCATGCCGCCGATCCGCACGGGGGACAGCCGTTCCTCCTCCCCCACCAGTCGCCCGGCCAGCGCGGCCACGAACGGGACGGTCGCCACCAGCAGACCGGTCAGCGAGGAGGACAGCGTCTGCTCCGCGATGGACAGCAGCAGCCACGGACCGGTCATCTCCAGCAGAGTGAAGGCCAGCAGCGGCTTCCAGTACCGCGTGATGCCCCGCAGGTGACCGCGGGCCACCACCCAGGGCAGCAGGATCGCCGCGCCGAGCACGCAGCGGCCGAACACCACGAGCACCGGGTCCAACTCGCCGACCGCGACCTTGATCAGCAGATACGGCACGCCCCAGATGACGCTCATCGAGACGA
Organism: Klenkia sp.; assembly: GCA_025966215.1. Lineage (GTDB taxonomy): Bacteria > Actinomycetota > Actinomycetes > Mycobacteriales > Geodermatophilaceae > Klenkia. Next base: position 3,374 of record JAOPVM010000118.1, on the reverse strand, counting down.
ACAGGGCCCAGCCGCGACGACTCACGGCGCCATCCTGCTCCGCCGTCGCAGCCGCCGTGTCACCACTCGGTGCGGACGGTCACCTCGATGGCGATGGCCAGGGCGACGCCGGCGGCCAGCCACAGCCGGCGCTGACGGGCCGGTAGGAACGCGGTCGCGGTCAGCACCCAGACGTAGAACGGCAGCCAGATCCGCTCGGTCTCCCCACGCACGAGACCGGTCGCGTCGCTGACCAGGATGCCGACGAGCGCGGCGAGGGCGAGCAGGGCCAGCCGGTGCCGGCGCAGCGAGGCCAGGGCGGCGACGGCGGCCGGACCGACGGCCAGCAGTCCGGCAGCGAGGTTGGAGAAGACGAAGAAGCCCAAGGGCCGGTTGGCGTAGGAGGGGCCCGAGCGCACCCGGTCGCCGGCAGCGTGGAAGCCCTCCAGCCACCAGTAGCCCCCCAGGGCGTACGCCCCGACCACGAGCAGCACGCCCACCGCGCCCACCCCGAGCACCCGGACGACGCCGCCCCGGCCCAGCGCCCGGCGGTGCACCAGGACGACGACCAGAGCGACCAGTCCCAGGGCGGTCAGCCCGAAGGACAGGAAGAGCGCAGCGCCCAGGAGCAGCCCCCCCAGCAGCGCCCGGACGTCACGTCGCCAGCCGGTCGACACCGCCGCGGTGGCCAGGCCGGCCACGCCCCACGCCGCCACGCCGGCGAACAGCGCGTCGGCACTGGTGGCCACCCACAGCGCGAGGGGGGCCAACACCAGGAACGGCGCGACCACCCGGGCGCGGGCCTCGTCGGCCACCGCGCGCACGGTGACCAGCACCGCCGGGACCGCGAGCACACCGCCGACGATGCACAGCGCGGCGTCCCAGCCCAGGCCGTTCAGCCCCCACCGGTCGAGCAGCACGAACGAGAGCAGCGCACCCGGGGGATGGCCCGCGACGTGGGTCGTCCACGGGTCGGCGGAGTCGGCGGGCACGAAGTCGGTGAAGGTGGACAGGAACTCGGTGATCGAGCCGACCCGGGGGACGTCGAAGGGGTACTCGTAGCGCACCGCGAGCGGCTCGGGCAGCCGGTGCCAGCCGCTGGACGACGCCAGGGTCACCGTCCAGAGCGCGGCGGCGGCGGTCGACCCGAGCAACAGCAGGCCCCAGCGCAGCCGGGCGGCCAGCGCCGGGCCCCAGAGCACCCCGGCCACCCCGACGAGCACCGGCAGCACGGTCTGCGGGGTGACCACCACCCCGAACGCCCCGCGCAGGACGTAGCCGCCGAGCAGGTGCAGCACCGTGCCGCCCTCGGCCAGCCGCCACCCCACGACGCCCACCAACCCGATGGCGAGGGCAGCAGCGCCGACCGCCGCGGCGGGGAGCCAGCGCGGCCGGGTGGTCTCGTCCTCGACGGGCGCGGCGCTGCTCACGACCTCGGACTGTAGAGGCGGCACCCGGGCGCCCCGGCTACCGTCCGTGGGTGCCCGACGTCGTCTTCCCCTGTCTGGACGAGGCAGGGGCACTGCCCTGGGTCCTCACCCGCCTGCCCGCCGGCTACCGCGCCATCGTCGCCGACAACGGCTCGACCGACGGCTCGGCGCAGATCGCCGCCGAGCACGGCGCCACCGTGGTGCACGTCCCCCGGCGCGGCTTCGGCGCCGCTGCGCACGCCGGCCTGGAGGCGGCCACGGACGACGTCGTCTGCTTCTGCGACGCCGATGCCTCGATGGACCCCGCCCAGCTGCCGCTGGTCGCCGACCCCGTGCTGGCCGGCGAGGCCGACCTGGTGCTCGGCCGCCGTCGGCCCAGCTCGCGGGACGCCTGGCCGGTGCACGCCCGGGTCGCCAACACCGCGCTGAGCGTGATGATGCGCCGCCGCACCGGCCTGCGACTGCACGACCTGGGCCCGATGCGGGCCGCCCGGCGCACCGAGCTCCTCGGCCTGGGCATCACCGACCGGCGTTTCGGCTACCCGCTGGAGATGGTGACCAGGGCATCGGACGCGCACTGGCGGGTCCGCGAGGTGGACGTCGACTACCACCCCCGCGCCGAGGGGACGACGTCCAAGGTCACCGGCACCGTGCTGGGCACGGTCCGGACGATCAAGGACATGAGCGGGGTGCTGAACCGGTGAGGCAGCTGCTGGTCATCACCAAGGCGCCCGTCCCGGGGAAGAGCAAGACCCGGCTCACCCCGCCCTGCACCCCGCTGCAGGCCAGCACCATCGCCGAGGCCGCGGTCGGCGACACCCTGGACGTCGTCCGCGCCACGCCCGTCGCCCGTCGCGTGGTCGCCCTCGACGGCGCCCGGGGCGACCTGGACCTGCACGACCTCGTCGTCGTCCCGCAGGTCGAGGGTGACCTGGGCACCCGGCTGGCAGCCGCGTTCACCGACGCCATGGCCGGGGACGGCGACCTGCCCACGCTGCTGGTGGGCATGGACACCCCGCAGATCTCCCCCGCCCTGCTCACCGACTGCCTCGACCGGCTGGTGGCCGCCGGACCGGGCCATGCCGCGCTCGGTGTGGCCCCCGACGGCGGCTGGTGGGCGCTCGGCGTGCACTCCCCCGAGGCCGCCGCGGTGCTGCCCGGCGTGCCCATGTCCCGGGACGACACCGCGGTCAACACCCGGGCGGCGCTGGAGGCCGCAGGGCTGACCGTGCTGGACCTGCCGGTGCTCACCGACGTCGACCACTTCCCCGACGCCCTGGCCGTCGCCGACCTGTGCCCGCCCGACAGCCGGATGCGCCGGGTGGTCGCGGAGGTCGCGGCCTGCCTGCCCGGCTGAGCAGTCCGCGGACCAGGCTGGGCGCGAACCCCGGTCGGCAGCACCGCACCACCCGACGTCCGCGAGAGGACACCGTGACCAAGCCGCTGGACCGGGTCCTCGGGGCCAAGCTCCCCGACCCCCCGGCCGCACTGCTCCGAGGCCCCTTCGGCGAGGACGCCTTCCCGAGCCCGCTGCACACCGAGCGCCGGGCCTCCCGGGTCGGCGTCTGGCTGGGCATCGGCTTCGTCGTCTGCTTCGTGACCGGGCTGATCAGCCACCTGGTGCAGAACCCGACCGGCTGGTTCGTCTGGCCGGCCGGCCCGGTGCAGCTGTACCGCTGGACCCAGGGCACGCACGTCGCGGTCGGCCTGGCGCTGATCCCGCTGCTGCTGGTCAAGCTGTGGACGGTCTACCCCAAGCTCTTCGCCTGGCCCCCGGCCCGCACCCCGGCCCAGCTCGTCGGCCGGCTCGCCGTCCTGGTGCTGGTCGGCGCGGCGGTGTTCCAGCTGGTCACCGGCCTGTTCAACCTCGCCAAGTGGTACCCGTTCGGCTTCTTCTTCACCACCACGCACTACTGGACCGGCTGGATCGCCGTCGGCGCCGTGCTGGTGCACGTCGGCGCGCTG
>JAOPVM010000113.1 GCA_025966215.1 Klenkia sp. | reverse complement strand
TCGAGCTCGGCCTGGTCGGCGGCGGCCTGCGCCTGGGCGGCGGTGGCCTCGTCGGCCTCGCGCTGCGCCCGGCTGGACTCCAGCTCGCCGAGGTGGGTGCCGAGGTCGGCCGGGGCTGCGGTGCTGCCGGCGGCGGTCAGCCCGAGCTGGTCGGCGACGCTGACCGCCTGGGAGGAGGCCGCGGAGGGGTCGGCCTGGGCGGTGCCCGGACCGGTGCCGAGGGCGATGTTGACCAGCACGGCGCCGGCGGCGACCGCAGCCAGGTACACCGCGGGACGACGGGCCGGAGGACGGCGGTGCCGACCGGCCGCGACGGCGGCGACGGTGTCGGCGGTGTCGGCGGTGTCGGCGGGCGACTCGGGAGCCGGGTTCTCCGGGACGGGGGCAGCAGGCAGGGCGGTGTGACGAGAGCTCATGCGGGCGGGGCGTGTCCGTTCTTCCGTCTGGCCGCCTACCGGGTCAGCTGACGGGTTCGGGCGGGAAGGCGCCCTACTCCCCCGGCCGGCGTGCAGCCAGGGGCGATTCACCCCAGTGGTTCGGTGGGTCCCCGGTTCGCCTGGGTGGGTCTGGGTGGTGCTGGCGACTCGGCGGCGCCCGGCGGGGTCTCCCCCGGTTGGGGAGCGATCATCCGACCGGACGGCGCCACGCTAGGCGGACATGTCGACTGCTGACAAGCGGGGGCGTCCGGATTCACACATCTGACACCGCGTCTGCAGAGCCGGGGTCCTCGGCCGGTCGCTCAGGGCAGCCGCCACACCGTCGTCCGACGGGCGGCGTCCACCCCGCTGTCGGCGACGTCGTAGCCGGCGACCTCCACCAGCCCGCTGGGCAGCTGGCTGCGGCCGGGGTCACCGACCAGCACCACCGCTCCCCGCACCCAGGCGGTGAACAGCCACGGCCGCACGCGGTCGGCCATCGTGAGGTCGTAGAACACGTCCCCGGCGAGCACCACCTCGACGTCGTCCAGGTCGTCGTCCAGCACGTCCCCGACCGGCTCGAGCACGTCCACCCCGTTGGCCTCGGCGTTGAGGCGCATCACCGCCAGCGCGTACGGGTCGACGTCGCTGGCCAGCACCCGGGTGGCGCCGGCCAGGGCGGCGGCGATCCCGACCAGCCCGCTGCCGGCGCCCAGGTCCAGCACGGTGCGCCCGGCGACCAGGTCGGGGTGGTCCAGCACGTACCGGGCCAGACCCTGGCCGCCGACCCAGGCGGCGGCCCAGAACGGTGAGGCCTGCCCCGGGCCGACACCCCCGGCTGCGGCCTCGTGCTCCATGGCCTGCCACAGCGCCGCGACGTCCTCGGCCAGGTGCAGCGCGACCTCGGGCACCAGCGGCGGCCGGTCCAGGCGGGTGTGCCGGGCGAAGAAGCCGGTGGGGACGGTCACCGGCGTCGGCCGACCCGGCTGCGCACCGCGGTGTAGAGCGGGGTGAGCACGACGCCGTCCGAGGCCAGCCGGTCCCGCAGCCGGCGGCGGTGCCGCCACACCCCGGCCAGCCCGATCGCCCAGAACAGGTACTGCACGCTGAACGCGGCCTTGAACGCCCCCAGGTCGTACGCGGTGGACGCCCCCGGGGTCGTCGCGTCGAGCACCGCACCGACGGCCAGCACGGTGAGCAGCGAGGCCATGAACCCGCCGATGTTGACCACGCCGCTCGCGCTGCCCAGCCGGTGCGCCGGGTTCCAGGTGCGGGCGTAGTCGAAGCCGATCATCGAGCCCGGCCCGTTGGAGGCGAGCACGACGACCAGCACGACCAGCAGCCACAGCGGCGCCCGGCCCGGCCACAGCAGCACCACCGTCCAGGCGGCGATGGTCGCCCCGGCGATGCCGAACACCAGCACCGACCGGCGCAGCGGCCACCGACCGCAGAGCTTGCCCAGCAGGGGTCCCACGCCCATCCCGACCACGACGAGCATCGTCAGCAGCCCGGCCGCGGTGCCGGTGGACAGGCCCTGGCCCAGGACCAGGAACGGGAAGCCCCAGAGCAGCGCGAACACGGTGCCGGAGAACTGGGTGACCAGGTGGGTGTACAGCCCGATCTGGGTGCCGGACTCCCGCCAGGCACCGGAGACGTTGGCCCGGATCTCCGACCAGCCGGCCACCGGGGCGACCGGGGTGCCCGGCGGGGAGTCCGCCAGGAACACGACCACGAGCACCGCCATCAGCACGCCGACGGCCCCGGCGCCCAGGAACGTCGCCGTCCACGAGGTGTGGTGCAGGGCCAGCACCAGCGGGTACGCCGCGGCGATCTGGCCGACCTGCCCGAAGATGCCCGTGAGCTGGGTGATCACCGGCACGGTGGGCCCGGAGAACCAGAGCGAGACCACCCGCAGCACGCTGATGAACGTCATCGCGTCCCCGGCGCCGACCAGCACCCGGGCCGCGACCGCCGTCGGCACGTCGGTGGCCACGGCGAGCAGCACCTGACCGGCGGCCATGGTGAGCGCACCGAGGGCGACGAGGGCCCGGGAACCGAAGCGGTCCAGGGCGATGCCCACCGGCACCTGCAGGCCGGCGTAGACCACGAGCTGCAGGACGAGGAACAGGCTGACCGCCGACGCCCCGGCAGAGAACCGCTCCTGGGCGTCCACCGCGGTGACGCCGAGCGAGCCGCGGTGGAAGACCGCCACCGCGTACGCGGCCAGGCCGACGACCCAGACGGTGTACGCACGGCGGGAGTCCACGTGCAGGGTCTACACCCGCGGGGGCCCGGGCATTCCCCGCCCGGCGTGTCCTCGGCCCCGTCAGGGGCAGCTGCACCCGGGGTTGGTCTGGTGGCCGGCGGCGACCTGCTCGGCGGTCGCGGCACAGAAGCGCCGGGAGATGCGGTCGTGCTGGGCCATCGGGTGCGGGCACACCGGGCAGACCTCCTCGATCGCCGAGTCGCCCGCACGGGACGTCTTCGTGGACGGGGCCGGCAGCGGCGCCTGCGTGACGGCGGCGGTCTCGGTGCTCGTGGTGGTGGTGGTCTCGGACACGACGGACGACCTGACTGCGCCGACGTGCGACGCGGTGGGAGCTCTCCCCGACCTGGGGAACCACCCACGCTACGCGAGCTCGGGGTCTCTCCAGTTGCCTGCGTAAACGGCGTTTCGAACCAGGCTCGCGCGGACAGTCCCCCGTCATGACCACTCCGAACGACACCACCGAGACCCGCACCTTCGCCGACCTGGGCAAGGAGATGTGGTCCTACCTCACCGGCAAGGGCGCCGCCATCAACTACGAGTTCGTCGACATGACCGTCGAGGTGCCCCGCGAGATCGGGGCCGACGCCCCGCGCGCCACCTGGAAGCTCAACGGCACCCTGCGCATCACCACCGCCGAGGGCGTCTCGCAGGGATGACCGCCGGCCCGCTCGTCGTCCGGGCCGACCTCGCCCTCTCCGTCGGCGCGCAGTCCGCCCGGCTGACCGGGGACGGCGCCGACCTGACGCTGACGTCCTCGGGCCCGGTGGGTCTGTGGCGCTCGGCGACGAGCGCGCCCTGGCCGGTGGGGATCACCGCACGCAGCGGCCCGCGGGCGGTGGGGGAGCTGGGTGACCTGCTCGCCGCGCACGGCCTGCACCTGGACGTCAGGGGGCCGCAGGGCCGGGTCGCCGAACTCGGGCGCGGGGTGTCGTCCCCGGTGGGCCGCACCCTCACCGGTTCGGCCGGGGTGCGGCTGGGCTCGCCGCGTGTCCTGGTGGGCACGCTGGCCGGCGAGCCGTTCCCGTGGGGACCGGTGGTCGCCGCCCTCGTCGCGGTGCTCCTGGTGCGGGGCGTACGCCGGCGGTAGCTCAGCCGGTCCGCTCGAGGTCCTCGTCCCACGCCCGGGCGGCGGCCAGCAGCCCCTCGACGTCGACGTCGAGGGGCACGCCGCCGCCCAGTGGCGCGCCCGACGACGGGTCGGTCCACGCCGCCGCGCCGGCCAGGTGCACCCGCAGCAGACGCCGGTCGTCCCGGGCGGCGTCCAGCACGAACGACAGCGCCGGCTCCCGGAAGACCAGGCCCTCCCCCAGCAGCGGCTCCGGGGCCTCGGCCACCGTGCGCAGCCAGGAGCCCGTGCGCTGGGCGTCCCACGGGGTCAGGCACGGCTCGCGGAACACCCAGTGCCGCCCCTGCGCGGTGTGCACCTCGCCGCGGACCAGCAGCCAGGTCTCCGACCAGTCGGGCCGGTCCAGCTCGACCGCCCGCAGCTCCAGCGTCTGCCGCCGGAGCACCCGCAGGTCCACCCAGGCCCCGTCCCAGGAGGCCAGCCTCATCGGCCGAGCAGCTCGGTCATCGCCGGCAGGCCGAAGAACTCGGCGGTGGCCCGGGCGCTGGGCTGCCCGTGGTCGGGGTCGGCACCCCCCTCGAGCAGCGCCCGGACGGTGTCGGCGGACTGCTTGAAGACAGCCGCGGCCAGCGCCGTCTGGCCCCGGTCGTTGACCCGGGCGTGGTCGGCACCGCGGGCCAGCAGCATCCCCACGGTCGCGGCGCGGCCCTGGTAGGCGGCCAGGACGAGCAGGGTGTCGCCCTTGGCGTTGGTGAGGTTCGCCGGCACCCCGGCGTCGAGGTACTGCCCCAGTTCCTCGGTGGCGCCCTCCCGGGCCAGGTCGAACACCCGGCCGGCGAGCTCGATGACGTCCTCGTCCACTGGCGTGGGGTTCTGCTCGCTCACCGGGTCAGCCTAGGCAGACCGCGCCCAGTGCGCGGGCCGGACGACGTCGGGCCCCAGCCGGGTGCCGGTGTCGCCCCGGGCGGCCTCCAGCTGGGCGGTGGTCAGGAACAGCGTGCCGCGCAGGTCGGCCCCGGACAGGTCGGCCCCACGGGTGTCGGCCCCGGTGACGTCGGCCAGCCGGAGGTCGGCGGCGCGCAGGTCGGCGCCCAGCAGCACCGCACCGCGTAACGAGGCGCCGCG